>JBLHPX010000025.1:0-8574 GCA_047624545.1 Ulvibacter sp. | reverse complement strand
GTTGTTTAAGACAATAAATATGATGTCGGCCATTTTTAACAAAGGGATTGATGTTATAAAATAGGCTGCCGACCTAAGAATTGACTGCTGAAGCGATGGTAATCTTCCGTCTCCACTGAGAGTTATGATGTTCATTAGCATTTTTCCTGGAGTCTGGCCATATAAAAAAATAAAAAATGTAAAAAAAGAAAATATTAAAAAAAAGCTGACAAAAGACCAAATATTCATTATAATAACAGATGAGGTGGTGGCAAACATGACAATAGAAATGGCAAGAATGGGGGTTAATATTAGAAAATCTACCAGATAGGCAGTAATTCTTTCAGGAATAATTTTATATTTATCGAGGTTATTAATATTATAGCTCATTGTTAATCATTAAAATTTGCAGTAGAAATCAGATATTCCACCATATCATCAAATGAGATATTAACAGATTTACTAATTTTAGGAACCAAAGATGTCGTGGTAAATCCTGGCTGAGTATTCATTTCTAAAAAATATAATTTTTCATCCTCTCCTAAAATCAGTTCTATTCTGTTGATACCTCTGCAATTAAGTAATTTATGACATTTTAAAGAGATGTCTAAAGTTTCTTGATATTTTTTTTCTGATATTTTCGCAGGAATAATATACTTAGTTGTGTCGCTGATATACTTACTGTTATAATCAAAAAAATTACCATCAGGAATTACCTCGCAAACACCCAAAGCCTTATCATCCATGATAGCAATTTGAAGCTCCCTACCCTTAATATATTGTTGAATTATTATCTTACCACCAAACTTCCAGTCATATTTTTGGATATCAAAGATATCACCCTCTTCAATAATCTCAACTCCAGCGCTAGAACCCTCATCAATAGGCTTGACAACAAAAGGTTTTGGGAAGTTATTTATAATTCTGATAGCTTCAGATATGTCATCTTTATAGATTATTGATGTTATTGGGTCGTGTAGATTGGGAATATTTTTAGTACAAATTAAGCTGGTAAAAATTTTATTCATGGCGATAGCTGAGGCTGTAGCACCTGAGTGGGTATATGGAATTTTAAGAAAATCTAAAATAGACTGAACGCGACCATCTTCACCAAACTTGCCATGAAGAGCGTTGAAGATCACTTTTGGCTGTAATTTTTGAATATTTTTCAAAAATTCTTTATCAAAAAATAATTTTTGAGCGTTATAACCACTTTTAATCAAAGATAAAAAAACATTTTCACCCGTTACTTGAGAAACTTTCGACTCGGCATTGTCACCTCCATACAACACTAATATTAAATCTTGTTTGTTAATTTTCTTCACTTTAAGTTTTGTTAAAATTTAGTTTACTTCGTCTTTTACTTTTTTTGCCTCTATCTCTTCCATTAAGTGACACAGCAGATCTTCGAACACAACCTTATGCTTATCTGCAACCTCTTTTATTTCGGCAATAGACTTCATAAACTCGTCAGATACCTTACCTCCAGAGTTGGCGAACAGCCATTTTGCCTGAAATCCTAAGGGGTGAGACTCGGATGACGGACTACCAACGTAAAAAGGTACCTTCTGCACTATTCCGTTAAAATCACAATCTACAGTAATTTTTTTAACCATTTTTAATTTTATTTAACAATTGAAGAGGTAAACCGCTATCTAGGCATGCTTTAACTTTTGACAAACAAATAGAGATGTCTCTAAATTTACCACTTAGGAGTAAAACGTACGCAGCATTAACTGCAACAATATCATAATAAGCATCCTTTTGACCTGAAAATAACTGTAATACTCTTTGATAATTATATTCGGGATTACCACCTCTAATGTCATCTATTTTAGATATTGGTATTCCGATATCACATGGAGATATCACACTACTGACAACCTCTTTATTCTTTATATCCAAGAGAGTTGTCTTGTCGCTTACGGAAATCTCATCCATACCGTCAAAAGAATGCACTATCATTACTCTTTTTTTATTTAATTTTTGACAAACTTTTGCCATTATACGGGATATTTTTTGATCATTACAACCAATTAATTGATAATTTGGATTAACAGGATTAAGTAGGGGACCTAAATAATTGAAAATAGTCTTTACCCCCAATTCTGACCTTGCTTTTGCGACATTCTTAAAAGAAGCGTGAAATAGTGGTGCAAAAATAAATGCTAAATTAAAGTCTTCAATAGATTTTTTAATTTGCTTGTCACTTTCAAATACAGCGATTCCCATTCTTGAAAATATGTCTGCAGACCCAGACCTAGAGGATACTGATTTATTACCATGTTTTGCAACCTTTAGACCTAAAGAGGCCACAACAAAACTAACGGCAGTTGAAATATTGAGGGTATTTAGGCCGTCGCCTCCAGTACCGCAGACGTCAAAAATATCGCCAGAAATATTTATTTTTTTTGATCTTTTGCTAAAAGATTGAATTGCTGCCAACAGCAAGTCTTCACTGATGCCAACCTGATTAATTCTTAGTAACACATCCTTGATTTCGTCATCAGACAATTTTCCGTCAGCCATTTGACAAAAAATACGGCAAGAATCTTCAAAATTTATATTTTTATTTAGACTTAAATTTAACAATTTCGGTTTTAATTAAACAAATTAAAGTTGTAGCAAATAGGCAGTAAAGTGCGTTTAAGGTCGTTAAAGTAATGCCAAAAAATTCAAAATCTGGCTCGTCACATTTTACCGCCTTCTTGTTCATAATAATTTCTGTTAATTCATTAATATTTGACTCATCTAAGAGGTTAACACCGGAGCAACTAGAAGGAAGTGCAAAAAATTTCTGCTCAACCCCTACGTGATAGAGGGCCAGAATCATGTTGGTAAAAAATAATAAAATTATCAAATAAACAATGTAATTCTTAAACTTTAATCTACTAAAAAAGAAAGTTGAGAATAAAGTTAAAAATAAAATAATAAAAAAAGGTATTCTTTGATATAGACATAGATTACAAGGCTCTAAGCCAAATAAATATTCTATAATATAGGCTGCCACCAAAGGAAGAAATGATAATAAAAATATTAATTTATCAAGACTCAGGAATCTGGTGTCAATTTTATTTGCCAACCTTTTCATATTATCAAGCTATTTGTTATTACCGGTTAAAACGCAATCTACTACAATTAAACAAAACTATTTTAAACAAAGATAACAAGTAAAATATTGAAGTAAATAATAACCATCTTATGATCTATATTAAGTAGCTCTTAATCAACAGAATACCAAGATTTATCTATAATACAATACACTAACCTTATCTTTTTAACAAATATCACTTAAAAATAGACAAAACTAAGGTGGTTATAATTTTTTTAGAATTATAAAAATGAAAGAATTTGAAATTATTAATAAATATTTCAAAAAATTAACATTAAATAATCCCGCTGCAGATGGTTTAAATAATGATGTTGCTAATTTTTCAATTGAAAATGATCGTCAGCTAATAGTTAGTAAGGATGTGATGGTGGAGGATGTTCATTTTAAAAGGATCTATGGTGGCAGCAAGATAGCGCATAAATTACTGGCTAGTAACTTGTCAGATCTTGCATCTGCCGGAGCAACTCCCCACTCATACATGATTGGATTTACTAAGGATAATAATTTAGACGAAGTGTTTTTATCGTCATTTTGCTCTAAGTTAGCAGAATTATCTAAAAAACATAATATATCTTTAATTGGTGGCGATACAACATCTTCCAATGCTGGATTATTTTTTTCACTTACTATTTTTGGCACATGTCCAAAAAATAAAATTTTATCAAGATCTGGGGGTTGTGACGAAGATTTAATTTTTGTGTCTGGAAATATTGGAGACTCGTATGTTGGCCTTAAAATATTGCAAAATAAAATAGATGTCAAAAATATAAATATTAAAGATTATTTTTTAGAAAAACATTATTATCCAGAGCCAAGACTAAGCCTTGGATCGAAACTTATGGAAAGTAACCTGTCAAATACGGCAATTGACGTTTCAGATGGATTATTTGCAGATTTAAATCACATCTGTCAGAATTCTAACTTAGGAGCTAATATTTTTCTAGAAAAAATACCCGTATCTTGTTATCTCGACACCTTATCTTTAGATATAATGAAGTTACTCTCGGGCGGTGAAGATTACGAATTAATCTTTACAGCAAAAAGAAGAAATAGAGAGAGAATTTTAAATTTAGCAAATGAACTGGAATTAAAGATTACTGAAATAGGTTTTTTGTCAAAAAACAATGGTAGAGAAATAAAATTATTTGATCAAGATAATAGATTGGTAAAAATTAAAAAATATGGATACGAACATTAACATTACCTTTAATACTATATTTAGGCAGAGGGTTGGAATAGGCTTTTTATTTTTAATTTTTATATTACCTTTCTTAAGTTCTTGTGGGTTTAAACCGATTTATTATAGCGAGCAATCCAAAAGAGAAGGCGTTGATTATCACAATGAGCTGATCTTGGTAAAAATTAAAAAGTATCGAACCGATATTGATTACGAGCTACATAAAAATCTTACCAAAATACTAAACCCATACAGCCTAGTAACAAAGAAGAAGTATTTATTGGACATAAAATTGACAAACAAAATACTATCAACATTTACAACTTCAGCAGGCTCTTCCGGCAGAAATAAGGTGCTACTTATAGCCGACTACAAGCTGACAGATATAGGTAGTGGCGAACTTATCGGCTATGGAACTTCTGATGAAAACAGTGATTTTGACGTAAGTCAAAAAAGATTTGCCAATTATACGACTGAAGAGCGGACAAAGCGTAGCCTAACTAAGTTAATGGCAAGAGATATTAGGAATATGATTATTAATGATCTATATAAATTACTAACTTCAAAGTAATGTCAACTCCCATTCTTTAAGGTAGTTTTTTTGAAATATTTTTATTTATAAATTATTAAAAAATGCCCGCCCTATGTTAATATGGAAGAAGGCTTTTTGATGGTTTAGGGATAAAAAGATAAAGAAGAGATCCACTTTAGCTTGTATATTTTAGGGGTAAGAGTTGCTGTGGTACCAATTATTAAAATCCAGACGTAGTATGCCAGAATTGCCAGAAGTAGAAACCGTTTGCCGAGGATTAAGAGAGAACGTTGTCAATAAAAAAATAGTTGACGTTTTCACATCGAATAAAAATCTTCGATTTTCTTATCCAGAAAACTTTGCAATAAATCTTAAAGACAATATTGTCGCCAATATATTTCGTAGAGCTAGATATATTTTGATCTATTTAGATAGTGGTAAAGTCTTGTTGATACATTTGGGTATGACAGGCAAATTAAATTTTTATCAAAATCAGAGTAATAAAATAGCAAAACACGACCATATAATTATAAAGTTTTCTGACAATTCTTTCTTGATTTATAACGACGTAAGAAGGTTTGGTTTTGCTGATTTATTTCCTTCTGAAGAATATAATAGTCACAGAATGTTAAAAACTTTAGGATTGGAACCTTTGAGCACCGAATTTAATACAGAATATCTCTTGAAGCAGTTGGTAAATAAAAAATCCAACATCAAGAGTGTCATGATGAATAATCAAATAGTAGTTGGGGTAGGTAATATATATATTAATGAGTCACTGTTTTTGTCAAAAATATCACCGGAAAGAATAGCTAATAAAGTTAAAAAAATAGAGATAACTAGGTTGATAAAAAATATCAAAACAACTCTTCAGAGTGCTATAGATAAGGGCGGCTCAACTCTTAGAGATTACCAGCAGCTTAATGGAGATGTTGGAAATTTTCAATTAACTTTTAAGGTATATGGTAAAGAAGGTAATGATTGTCTTAATTGCCAAGCAAAGATTCAGAGAATAAAGCAGAACGGACGTTCTAGTTTTTTTTGCCCATCTTGTCAAAAATAATTATTCCAAGAGGGGTGGGGGTAAAAATACCCCCTTATTTTTTTAAAGAAAAGTTTAGAGAGTTATTCAGTAGGAACTGTGATGGCTGATCTATTTTTTGACCAAACAGACTCACCATGACCAATTAAAGATGGCTTTTCTTTACCATAACTAACTACCTTGATTCTGTTAACATTAATATTTTTTGACACTAAATAATCTCTAGAAGCATTAGCTCTCTTTTCTCCAAGAGCGATGTTATACTCTCTAGTTCCTCTTTCGTCACAATGTCCTTCTATTAAAATATTGATACTTGATTCAGATTTTAACCACTCAGACTGTCCATCTAATATCATCTTAGCTGCATCAGTTAATTCAGAGCTATTTAGATTAAAGAATACTCTATCTTCAACTTCAACTTCTTCACTTATTTCAGTTGAAACTTTTTCATTCATCTTTACAGCCTCCTGTTCACTGTTAATAGTTTCATAACGACCTTTTTGCTGATCATCAACAGAATTTGTTGTTAGATCCAGAGGTTGTGTACTTGATATACAAGATGAAATTAAAAATATTAAAGTTAAAGATGATAGTTTTTTGAACATGATAAATTTAATTATTGTTTAATAACTTTAAGTCTAAGCTAAATTATAGTTAACAATGTTAGTTTGTCAAGAATTATATGACGCAGTTAAAATAAATTAAATTTTACAAATAAATCTATTAACCCTAATATTTATACAAAAATAATTTTAATTTTGTTTAACGCTATATGATGTCATTTGACAAGTCTAGATTACCCTCTCGCCACGTAACAAACTCTCATGGCTGCGAGGCTAGAAAAACAATGATGTACAATATTAAAACCGAACTTTATCCAGAAGGTCTTTCGGAGGAAGATTTGCAAAAACCACTCATTGGGGTTGCGACCTCTTGGAATGAATCGGCGCCATGTAATATTAATCTCAGAGAGCAGGCTCAGCCAGCAAAAAAAGGTGTTAAAGATTTTGGTGGCACCCCAAGAGAATTCACTACGATTACAGTAACAGACGGCATTGCCAATGGCCACGAAGGAATGAAATCTTCCTTAATATCAAGAGAAGTAATAGCTGATTCAGTTGAGTTAACTATGAGAGGTCATTGCTATGATGCTCTTGTTGCGTTTGCTGGCTGTGACAAATCTCTTCCCGCTATGATGATGGCTATGTGCCGCCTTAATGTGCCGTCAATTTTTGTTTATGGGGGCTCAATTATGCCTGGTAGATATAAAGAAAAAGACGTAACAATTGTTGATGTTTTTGAAGCTGTTGGTCAGTTTGATACTGGAAAAATTACTAAAGAGGATCTAATGTCCCTAGCAAAAGTTGCCTGCCCAACTGCTGGCGCTTGTGGTGGACAATTTACGGCGAACACTATGGCCTGCGTTAGTGAGGCTATCGGTCTTGCTTTACCAAGCTCTTCTGGTGCTCCAGCAATTTATGACGAAAGAAACGATATTGCTTATGAAGCAGGTAAGTCTGTAATGAATTTACTTAAAAAAAATATTAGACCTAGAGATATAGTGACCAGAAAATCTCTTGAAAATGCAGCTGCTATTACCGCCGCTACTGGCGGCTCAACAAATGTTGTTTTACATTTACCGGCAATTGCTAATGAATGTGGTATTGATTTTGATATTTTTGATATTGGAGAAGTTTTTAAAAGAACTCCTTACATTGCAGATATGAAGCCGGGCGGCAAATATGTGGCTAAAGATCTATTTGAAGCTGGAGGCGTAAAGATGATCCTAAAAATTTTACTTGATGAAGGCTATATTCATGGCGATATTATGACCGTTACAGGTGAGACATTAGCTAAAAATTTAGAAAATATTAAATTTAATCCAAATCAAAAAGTCGTTTATCATCCAAAAAATGCAATCTCTCCGACCGGTGGATTAGTTACCTTAAAAGGTAATCTGGCTGAAGATGGTTCTATTGTAAAGGTGTCGGGAATGAAGAAGGAGCGGTTGATATTTACCGGCATAGCAAAGTGTTTTAATAGTGAAGAAGAGTGCTTTAAGGCTGTTGAAGAAAAAAAATATAAGGAAGGTGACGTTTTAGTAATTCGTTATGAAGGTCCAAAGGGAGGTCCAGGAATGCGAGAAATGCTTGCCACTACAGCTGCTATTTATGGTCAGGGTATGGGAGACAAGGTGGCTTTAATTACTGATGGTAGATTTTCTGGCGGTACAAGAGGATTTTGTGTTGGCCACATCAGTCCAGAAGCAGCTTCTGGCGGTATGATAGCACTCTTAAAAGACGGCGATCAGATTGTTATCGACGCTATTAACGGAACTATAGATGTTATGCTAAATGACGAAGAAATTTCTTACAGAAGAGGAAATTTAAAAACAATAAATAATGAACATAGTAGTGGTGCTCTTTATCGTTATAGTAAAAATGTTGGTAGTGCTAGGTATGGTGCAATAACTCACCCAGGAGCCAAGAATGAAAAAAAATGTTACGCCGATATTTAGTTTTTAGGTGATATAAAGTTTTTTAATATTATATACAATAAATTATGTTTTTATTCGGTAGTGAAGATGGTGAAACTGACGATCACAATGATGGCGCCTTTCCTGCTGAAGATCGGGGGTCTGCTGAGGGTGGTTCTTTTGACGATGTCGGCCCTCCCGGCGACACTCGAAGCGAGAGCAGTGATGATAGTGAGAATAGAGCAGGAGGTGCCCG
>JBLHPX010000024.1:0-8771 GCA_047624545.1 Ulvibacter sp. | reverse complement strand
CTCCAAAGGGGTCAAATTCACTTTCTGATCTTTTTGTAAATCCACTAATGCCACCCTCTTGCCTGATGGTAAGCATTTTTTCTCTTCTGCCAGTTAATATTTTATGAGGATATGATTGGTGACCAACATCCCAAATAATCTTGTCATCCGGAGTGTCAAATACATAATGAAGAGAGATGGTCAACTCAATAACTCCAAGACCAGCACCTAAATGACCACCAGTTTTTGATACTATTTCTATGGTTTGTTGGCGCAGCTCATCCGAAACATCCTGCAACTGAGATTTTTTTAACTTTTTAAGATCTTTTGGAAAGTTAAGATCATTTAGTAATTTATAATTACCAAAATTAATTCCGGTCATAAAAAATAATCAAAAAATATTGTCACCACGAATAAGTTAATTGCTATGATTATCTTAATAAAATCACCACGATGAAGGGGTCTTGGATTTTTTAAAAAAACTCTGTCAGCAAAGCTTCTTTTATGATTTACTCTCTCTTTTTTTGGTGGATAGCATTTGTAGAATAAATAAATATGTCTTATATAAAAAATAATTACTAAAAATGATAAGGTGGATTGTAAAAACGCATTATCAAAAAAATTTACCAATGGTAAGGTAATAAAGTAAGATACTGCATAAGATAAAATTACTATGTAAGATAAGGCCTTAAAACTTAATCCAGACTTTAAAAAAAAGCCAAACAGTAAGGATATATATTTTTTAATAAATTGTAAATTATTTTTTAGAAAACCCATATATTAATATAATTAACTTGTCTATCAAAAGGTCAGATTCTTACACCACTTCACATTTATAAGACATTATATAGCAAAGTATTTTAAGGTTAAAATTGTCAAAAAACGACTGACCTATGTTAATGGGGTACGAGGCTTTTTAGCAATTAAAATCTTAAAAAATGAAGCCAGATTACGCCATTACTTATCCAGTATCATACCAAAGTTCATTTATAATGCAACTTTAGGTAAATTAGTTTGAGTCAGAAATTTATTACTAAATTTATGCTTAATATCGGAATGTATTTAGCTAAATTTTATGATAATTTTTGGCCAAACATAAGAAGCATAAATGTTACATTATAGATGAACTTTGTTATTATAGGTGGGAAATGGTATTATATGCTTATTACTAACTAACCTTCTCATCACCCGGTAACTGATTTTGGATACCACTCCACGGACTTTCAAAATCAAAATCACGAAACTCTTGAGTTAATTTTACCTTTTCATAGATAACAGCTTTCTTTTCTTCGTCATACCTAACCTCCTCATAACCACTCAAGGGGAAGTCTTTCCTCAAGGGAAAATGCTCAAAATTATAATCCGTAAGGATTCTTCTTAAATCTGGATGATTTTTAAACTTGATTCCATACATATCGAAAGCCTCTCTTTCTGCCCAATTAGCAGACTCAAAAACCTTAGAGACACTATCGATAGATTCTCCGTCAGACAGAGATACTTTAATAGTTATCCTTGTATTATACTTGAAACTCAATAAATTATAAATTACCTCAAACCTAGGAGATCTAATTCCAAGTAAATCTGCGCCGAATAAATCAATTAACATCTTAAACTTTAGATTTTCATCATCTCGTAAGAATATTAAAAAATCAATTATAGCATCCTTCTCAATAGAAATAATATCATTATAAGAGCTATGATCTATATTTTTAATTATATCAGACTTTTTATCTTTAATATACTTTACTTGATCAGAAATATTCATATTAACTTTTCTTAAAACCTACAATAAAAAGCTGAACAAAAGTAACTTGAACAGTTTCTGAGGATTTTTTAATTTATTTTTTACGAGGCCAAACTAATACCAAGATCCACCTTAAAAACTATGTTAAAAAAACTAAACAATATATCTTTATCTTTTTACCTATTATCCAGAAAAAACCTTATAAAATGTAGGCATATTCCGGTCATTTTTTATAAATGATAGGTAAAAGTATTTCGATATATTACTTATTTTAAGGTAGATTTTGGCGTTACATCACCCATAACTTGATTTTTTTTATATCTAAACTTACTTCCTTCCGCCTTATTAGAATTGTCTTTCTTTCTAAATTGTCGCTTATTTTGGTGCCCATCTTCTTTATAAGACGATTTTCTGTCAGACCTTTTTTCCCGACTAAACTCCTGTCTACCATTTCTTCTCTCCTGTTTAGACTCCCTATATTCCTTACGACCTTTACTACCATATTGATCATCAGTTCCATCTTCTCTACGAGCCCTCCTGTCTTCTCTCTTTCCTTGTCTAAACTCTTTATTGCCCCCTCTTCTTTCTTCCTTAAACTCCTCCTTATCAGATTTTCTACCTTCCCTGTATTCCTCCCTACTTTCTCTTCTTTTTTTTCTTTCTTCAACTCTGCCTTTCTTCCTTTTATCAATCTCTGACCTTCTTTCTTTCAATATAGCTTCTTTCTTTTCTTTATACTCTTCTCTTAAATTATCCAATTGCACATCATGACCAGCATGATCGTCAGCTAAAGCAGTAAAAGATAAAAATGCAGCTAGTAAAAATATAAAAAATGTATTTCTCATAATTAAAATTATTTAATTTTTCTTGGATCTGTAAAAACCAATAAAGCTGAAGAAATATAAATAGATGAATAAGTACCTATCAATATACCAAAAAATAAACTTACACTGAACGTTTTTAAAATTTCTCCACCAAATAATATTAAAGCCAAAAGAGCTACCAAAGTTGTGCCAGAAGTGATTACCGTCCTTCTAAATGAAGAATTAATACTTATATTAATAACTTCAGAAATAGGCATTTTTTTATATTTTTGTAAATTTTCCCTAACTCTATCATAGATTACTACGGAATCATTTATAGAATAGCCAATTACCGTCAATAATGCAGCAATCGAAGTGGAATTAAACTCCAAAGAGGTTATAGATATAAACCCAACAGTGATGATAACATCGTGGAGTAAGGCGACAATTGACCAGATACCAAATTCCAAATCAAAACGATACCAAACATAAATTAAAACAAAAAAGCACGATAATAATAACGCTAAAATAGCTGACTTTATTAATTCTGATCCAATTTTAGGACCAACAAAATTAACTTCACGATATTCAATATTAGAAAAATTTTGACTTAAAGAGTTTTTAATTTTTTCAACTAGTTTTAGTTGGTCAGAACTTTTATCCTCTGGAATGCGAATCATAACATCCCTCTCATCAAAAGATTGAATATTAAATTTTTCTACACCAGTGCTTGAGATAACAGACCTTACCTTTGTAACGTCTACTTTTTCGTTAAAACGGGCTTCTATCAATATGCCACCCGTAAAATCAATACCCAAATTAAGAAATTTCGTATAAAGACTAAGCAAAGATATAAGAATTAACGCAATCGAAAAAACAATTGCCACCTTACGATATTTAATAAAGTTAATATTTAACATTTATTTACCAATCATTATTCTGTCAACCAACTCAGATATTGTTGGTATATTACCATTTTTATAAAAAGGATCTGTTGCAAATCTATAAGCGTTATGACCGGCAAACATTAATTGGTTTTCTATATCTCTTCCAATCCTAACATCCTGTAAAGTTTTTTGAATACAAAAACTTCTTGGATCAGGCTTCTTGCCATTTGAAAAATTAGCTTCAGGATCTTGAGTCCAGTTACTAAAGCGACACTGACTTAGGCAGCCCATGCAATCAACCTGATCTTGAATAATTTGTTCAGATTTTTCCTTAGCAACAAAAATAACAGTATCATCAGGCGTTTTCATTAACTCATCAAACCCGTCATTTTGCCACTTTAAAGCTTTTAATTTATCCTCTTTTTTTACATAGATCAACCTCTTCCTTGGTCCAAATTCTAAGGAATCAGTGAAATCATCGTCAGATTTTGACTTAAACTCAACCTGCCTACCTTCAATACCCTTTAATTCTCTAATAAAATCATTCTCTACGGCTGAAGAATAAAAACCTGTTGGACTAAATCTGTTAAGATATACATCTCCGTCCTTTAAGCTGAAAAACTTTTTTTTCCACGAATCAGACACGGGATATTCCTTAGTTAAAATTGGTCTAGTACCAAATTGAAAAACTACAGGACCAATATCTGGATTATCAAGGTAATCTTCATATTCTTTAATATTCCAAACTCCCCCAGCAACAACTATAGGAACGTTATCTAACCCTACAGAGTTCATAAATTTTCTTATCTCAACAACTCTTGGATAAGAATCTTGGGGCACATTCGGATCTTCAGAGTTAGATAGACCATTATGACCTCCGGCACGCCAAGGACACTCATAAACCACGCCACCAAGTAATGTTGCCATATTTTTATAACTCCTTTTCCAAAGAGCTCTAAAAGCCCTCATTGAGGAAACAATAGGATAGTAATAAACATTATATTTGGCAGCAATTTCGGCCAAGCGATAAGGCATTCCAGCACCGCAAGTTACGCCGTGAATTAGTTTGTTAGCCTTTGAAAGGATGCCATGAAGTATTTCCTCAGCACCACCCATTTCCCATAAAACATTAATATGAATCCGGCCATTACCACCAGAAATATCATTAGCTATTTTAGCCTGAGCAATACCTCCATTAATACCATAATCAATCAACTCCCTGTGTCTTTCTGACCTAGTTCTACCACGATAAACTACCGGAACTAAATTGCCATTTTCATCATAATAATCAGCATTAACACCAGAAAAAGTACCTACGGCACCAGATTTTGCAAAATGTCCAGCAGTTATACCATTGGTTACTCCAACTCCTTTTCCACCCTCTATTATCGGTAAACATTCCTTATTTGATATAATGCGAGGGGTAATTTTTTTTAACAAAATTAATAATTTGAATTAAATTAACTTAACTTATTCAACAAAAAACCCTTTGACCAATCTTAATTTGACAACAGGAACTTGTTAAATAGAAACGAGGCTACAAAAGTTTTATCTTAATTTGATAAATTTGAGATGCAACGAAAACATGTATTACAATTGATATTCATGTAAAAAAACAAATCTTACTACCACATTCTCATAGATCCTTAAATATAACATAGCAGTGCCAATTCCCACCTTAAAATAAGCAATATATCAAAATATTTCTATCTATCATTTATAAAAAATTACTGGAGTAAGATAAATTACTTAGTTTTGAAGATGAATCTTAGTATTGGACCTTAAAATTACCATAAATAACAACCATAACATTCTTATAGATTTATAATGAAAATTTATTATCAACTCTCTCCCAACTAAACAAACCTCTTTTAGGGTCGTAATTTCTACCAAAATGACCGTAGGTTGCCGTTGGTAAGTAAATCGGCTTGTTTAACTGAAGTAAACCCCTAATACCACGTGGTGTTAGGTCAATATTTTTACTAATTAGGTTGACAATCTCACCCTCGGGAACCACAGAAGTTCCGAATGAATTAATATAAATAGATATAGGTTCTGCGACCCCAATAGCATAAGACAACTGAATTAAACATTTTTTTGCTAAATTTGCCGCCACAATATTCTTAGCCAAATATCTTGCGATATATGCTCCAGAACGATCAACCTTAGTATAGTCTTTGCCAGAAAAGGCGCCGCCACCATGAGCAGCTGCACCACCATATGTATCAACAACGATTTTTCTGCCAGTTAGTCCGACATCACCCTCTGGACCGCCAACAATAAATTTTCCAGTTGGATTGAAGAGAAATTTTGTTCTTTCGGTTATAAATTTCTTTGGAATAGTTGTTAAAATTATTGGCTTAACTTGACCGATAATGTCAGAAATACCCATAGATTCTTGGTGCTGAATAGATAATAATACGGTGTCAACATAATCAATATCACCATTATCTCCATAAGATAATGTTACCTGACTCTTAGCGTCAGGACCAAACCCCGAAATCTTTCCACCCTTCTGATCCTCATAAATCTTGCGCAAAATTTTATGAGAATAAATTAAACTAGCAGGCATCAGTTCCTCAGTCTCTTCACAAGCATAGCCAAACATAATCCCTTGATCACCAGCACCTTCACTATCTCTACCAGCCCTATCTACGCCAAGTGCAATATCTTCCGATTGCTTATTAAATAAGAATTCAATAGCAATTTTATCATAGCTAAATTTACCAACAATATATCCAATATCTTTAATTAAGGTTCTAATCCTATTTTCAATATCTTGGTAATCAGGTATAAAATTGGAGCGAATTTCGCCAGCAATTATAATTTTAAAAGGAGTAACAAAACTCTCCGCCGCTACCCTAGAATTAACGTCCTTCTCAAAAAAATAATCCAATATTAAGTCTGAAATTTGATCGGCAATCTTATCTGGGTGACCAGCCGATACGGATTCACTAGTAAATAAATACATTTGCAATAAAATAAATTAGGTTATTTATTCTTAAATGATAATGGCTACTATAAATGATAGTTAGTGTTAACTTCTTCTAACGCATCTACGTCACCTATATGAAAAAAATCATTTTTAGAAACCATTCCATTAATTTTTAAGCTCTTATTGTGATAAAAATGAGAGATTGAGAATCTATTTTCCTTCGGAGCTTTGTTAAAAATTTTCGGATTAATAATCTGAACTCCTGTAAAAGCATAGGGATTTTTAGCATCTTTTGTTACTTTACCACTATGAAATAAGTTAAAATCTCCTTCTCCACGATAACCAAAATATTTCCTCCTATCTGTTAAAGATAATAAAATATCAGGCTTTTCTAAATTAAATTTTTTAATCATATCAGTTAGAAAATCTTCATCCTCCTTCCAAAGAAGATCGCCATTAATTAACATCAACGGCTTATTTATATCAATAAGTCCAGATTTTATAGCATGCTTAATTCCTCCTCCAGTCTCAACCCTAGTAAACTCGTCAGAAATTATTAAATTATCCTTATGGTTATAAGCAAAATCCTTTATTTTTTTCTTTAAATAAAATGTGTTAATAATCACATTCGGAACCTTTAAAAACCTAATCCTATCAAGAATATGGTCAAGAATTACTTTCTTACCAACCTTAAGTAACGGCTTTGGAGTATCTTTAGTAAGTGGGGCCATCCTCGTTCCAGCTCCAGCAGAAAATATAAAAACTTGATTAATCATAATTAAATTTTATTAATTCTAGATAAGTGTCTACCAGCCTTAAACTCAGAAGATAAAAATGATTTACAACAATTAACAGCCATATCCCCATCTATTATTCTGGCTCCTAAGCATAAAATATTAGCATCATTATGATTTCTAGATAATTCTGCTACTTTTACATCATTACATAATGCGGCACGAATATCTTTAAAGCGGTTAGCTGCAATAGAAACTCCAATACCTGTACCACAAATTAAAATACCAAAATCATATTTACTAGGATTGGATAATAAATTTTGACAAAGATCTTTAGCGATGTCTGGATAATCAACAGACACTTCGTCAGAACAGCCTAAATCATTAAAATTATAATCAGATTTAAGCTCATTAACTAAGTGTGTCTTCAATTTAAAACCAGCATGATCTGAGGCAATCAATATGTTCATTTCAATCTATTTATCTTTCTTTCTTCGTCCTTTTTCTTGATCGACTCTCTCTTATCATACAATTTTTTACCCTTAACTAAAGCTATCTTAACCTTAGCATAATTACGCTCATTAAGGTAGATCGACAAAGGGATAATCGTAAGGGACTTGATCTTAGCCTTACTAAGTAATTTTGCAATTTGTTTTTTATGCAATAGTAGTTGCCTTTCACGCAAAGGGTCGTGATTAAATTGATTAGCTCCAGAAAATGTAGCAATATTAGAGTTTGTTAAAAATAAGTCACCTTTCTTGTCGCTGATATAAGCCTCTCCTATACTAGCTTTTCCAGCTCTCAAAGACTTAATTTCACTACCTTTTAAAATTATTCCAGCGTCAATTTCTTCTAAAATTTCATAATTATATCTTGCCTTACGATTTTGTGCTAGAATTTTCATCGCTAATTTTATGTTTTATACCGTAAATATCAGTAATCTCCTTAATATTTTTTATTTTCTCTTCATTGAAGCTATTTTCAACATCATTTTTAATATCATCAAATCCAGTATCTTTAGAAATTTGACTTATTTGCTCTTTAAAAGAATGAAAATAATCCCTAAATTTATAAAAAGTTTTCACAATATTTCTAACTAATTCTGGAAAATCTTTAGGATTCACTATTAATATAAAAATACTGCAAATTACCGCAAATTCAAAAAAAGATATTCCAAACATTTAAAATTTTATTGGTACGGTCGAGAAGATTTGAACTTCCACGAGATATTAATCTCACAGCGACCTCAACGCTGCGCGTCTACCATTCCGCCACGACCGCAAAAACTATAGCATTTCACTAAATAATATATTCACAAAATAGGGTTTGTAAAATTACTTTGATAGGATTTTTTTCTAACTTTACTACATTTTGACTCCCTGACAACATATTCATAACCATTATCATTAGCATATTTTATAGCATCCTCCCTATTATAAAATTTAATCTTCAATTGATCATACATATTATCAGAAGAATTCCACCCCTGTAAAGAGGATTTATCACTTCTTTTTAAATTATTTTCAGAAACAATCTTTAAAAACCAACATTCTCTCTTTTTAAAGCCGGATTGCATTGCATTTTTTGTATCTTGAAAAATCTCTACCTTCATTTTTAATTTAAAATTATATTTGTATTTAATAATATCAATCACACTTTGTAATTGTCCATCAAAATTATCATCTATCT
>JBLHPX010000023.1:0-8774 GCA_047624545.1 Ulvibacter sp. | reverse complement strand
CTATTAGTGATAAAATTGATCATAAAAAACCGTTGTCTTTTAGTGAGGCACAAAAAGTGTTAGAGGAAATTACCAAAGATATCTCGAGTAATCCTCAGTTAGAAAAATTACAAAATAGGAAGAAAATCCTCGAGGATAATTTTGGACTTGATTTATTAGAAGAGGTCATAAGAGATGAGGGGTCTACAAAAGAGTTGCAACATGTAGTCTCTGTAAAATTGATGGTATCGATATTAAAATTATCAGATATGATGCAGAATACTGGTAATTCTGGTGTTGCAACTAGTGGCCTAGAAGGCGCAAAAAAAACTAGGAAAGCTATTCATGTAGATTCTACTGCAAATGATACTGGTTCTGATGAAAGCGAGTTCCATAAAAATATATTGAAAGATGCTCGTGATATTTTGTTGAATCCAGAGCATGAAGATTTTGCTGTATATAAAGGGGCATTTACGCGTTTATTTGAGGGAAAAACTAGAAAAGCAGGTAAAGAGCCGGCATTATCTCTTGAAGGTGCAATGCAAAAAGCCTATGACGATATGATAGAGCATGATAGGGGACGTGATCAGCCTAGATTAACAGAGGAAAATACAGAAGAAGGTCAGCCTAGCTTAACAAAAGAAGGGGAAAGATTTTCAACAAAGATTCTGAATTTATATAGGGAAAGAGTTTGTGAAGCTAAAGAGTTTTTGAGTAATCAAGAAGTACCAAGTCCAACTCCTACCACTCCTTGTTCTCTAATTTCTGAGGGTAATGTAGGGTATCGTTAAGAACGGAATATTTTTTTCACTATCAGTGGTCTAATTGCATAAGCGGTAACGATCGGACATCTGCGACCTCTTATTTTAATGATATCAACGATCTTGTTGATTATTTTTTTAAAAAGAAAATACTAAATATTAATAATTTTCATAAAGATCTTAATTTTTAGCCATTAGAATCTAGAACTTAGCGAAATTATATATGATTTGTTCTATTAGAATTTAGCATTATCCTATTGTTGCATTAGAATCTAGAACTTACCCTGGATTTTATTTGAACAATATAAACTTTGGTATTAAATTTTGTGCATCTGACAGGATTTGAACCTGCAACCACTGCCTTCGGAGGGCAGAGCTCTATCCAGTTGAGCTACAGATGCAAAAGTTATATATTTTTATCTTTTTTTAAACGTCAAAGGATGACCCACAGCCGCAATTGGCCGTACTATTTGGGTTATTAACCTTAAAAAATGACCCACCTAACTCTTCAACAAAATCTACTTCTGAGTTTTTAATAAACTCTAAAGATTCATTGTCGGATGCAAGATAGGTTTTGTTGTTTGTTGTGATTGTGAAGTCATTTTCTGATATTGTGTCATCTAGGCTAAACTGATATTGAAAACCACTACAGCCACCGCCAATTATTTTTATTCTTAGAAATTTTTCGGAATGATTTTTATTGGTAGTTATGTCAATTATTCTTTTTTTAGCAGTATCTGTTAATTTTACGTTACTCATACCTCTCTCTTTTTTAATTCATTAAAAACTTCTTTTACAGAAACATTTTTACTACTCAGCAAGACTAGTAAATGATATAGTAAATCTGCTGATTCTAGTATTAATTGATTTTTTCCATTTTTATGGCCCTTTCCCTCTATCGATGCTAGACAAACTTCAAAAGCCTCTTCTATAACTTTTTTAGCAATTTTTTCAGATCCAGAATTAATTAGAGATTTGGTGTAGGATTTATCTATAGAACTATTTTTTACAATATCTTCTAATCTAATTTGTAAATTTTCTAAAAAATTATTCATTATTTGGGTATAAAAAATCTATTTTAATTTCTTTATTAGCTGCGCCAGGGGAAACGTTAATTTTTTTGTTATATTTGTTAACCATGCAGATCGAGTTTGTTGTATCCTTGCAATAATATATTATTGCTTCGATGTAATAAGTGAAACCATTTTTTAGCTTCGGTAATTTTATTTGATTTTTTTCGACATCTTGCCAATTATATATTTTTATTAAGCTAGCTTTTTTATCTTTATTTATCTCTACTAGATTAATAAAACTAGGTGCTTCATGATTTATTTTCCAATTTTTTTTAAGTTTTATTTTGACGTCAATATTATTATTTGATTTAACAAGTATTTCGTCAGTTAGATTAAAATTCGGTAGATATTTGATTATCTTATCCTCCGTTATTTCTAGCTTAGGAAGTATATTAAATATTTTTTGATTAGAGTTTTTTTTGTTAATTCTTGTTATTCTATCGTTCTCTGAGTCTGATAAATATATAAAATTATTAATATTTATTAAATCCGATACTCTGTCATGATTTATTTTGGTTTCATTTACCTGTCCTGATGTGAGGTTAATTTTTTGCATTATCTGTAGATTACTGTTGATGCTAAATAATATATTTTTATCTATGTAGAATGCGTCTGACTCAAATGAATTTTTATTTATTTGAAAAATATGCATTTGATTATTCTTGTCTAGATATTTTATAGTATTTTGATCAAGGAAGTATATCACATCTTTATGGCTTGTAATGTTTTTTGCTTTTATTTTTAATTTTTCTTTTGTTAGGGCTGATAATGTTTTATTTTTTATGTCATAAGAGAGAATTTGGGTGGCACCATAGTTTGAGATAATCAGACGCTTTTTATCCGTTGATAATGCTAAGTTGGTAGGAAACCATAGATTAGCTTTTTTAGCCCCTATTGTTCCTTTTAGGTGGGATCCTTTTTTGTCACCAGAGCCTATAATCGTAGATGTTTTTCCGGTTTTAATGTCAATCTTTCTGATAGAGTGATTTCCTGAGTCAGCAACATATATGATATTTTTGTCAATTGCAAAATCTTGAGGTTGATTAAATTTTGTATCGCTTAATGTCCCATCTACAAAACCTGGAATTATAGAGCCAATTTTCTTGATAATTTTTCCATCTAGAGATGATATAATAATATTATTGTGGCCAGAGTTAGATATTAATATTGCCGCACCTTTGTAGTTACCTATTTTAAGATTATCAATATAATTTAAAGATGTTGGGCTTGATAAGATATAAGATAGTGTTGTTTTTTTATAAGGTATTTTAAAGTTTTCTCTTTTTATGTTGTTTGACGTTGCAATTAATTTTGTAATATCAATATTGATTTTATTGAAATCTTTTAATTGATATTTGTTGTAAATTTCCCCCTTTGCATCTAGTAGTATGAATTGATTATTTTTTGGCTTAAAATGTGTTAAAATATCTGAATATTTATCAAATATAAGGGGAAATTTTAATTCCATTTTATCTGATAATTTTTTTATATCTTCTATCTTCTTCTTACCATTATATACGCTAATAACTGAAAGATCGCGATTAAAGTTATTTTTTAGATTTCTAGTGTCGATCAATTGTTCCAAATTTGTTTCGCTGTCACTTAGAAATGATAATAATATTATTTTAGATTTAAGATCTTTATTCGTTGGGTTTTGTTTGAGGTTAAGCCAGTATTTCTGCTTGCTTAGTATTTTATAATTTTCGTTATAAGTGGATGCCTTAATATAGGAAAAGACAGAAAATATAGAACTTGTAATTAAGATAAGAGATATTATTAACAAGATAAATGACCTATCTTTTTTAGTAATTAACATCTGAGATCTTTAGATATTTTATTGTGGTTAGACGTTATTGGTAACGCCTAATGATTTGTACGGGTTTTAACTTTGAGCTTTAGCTTGAACCCTCCTTCTTATTCTTTCTTCGGTTTTTCTTTTGGTTCTTCGGCGCCCATTCTCATGATAAGTTCTTATCCTAGCTTCAATAACTATACCATGTTTTTTAGTTTCCTTTTTAAACTGAGCTATTGCACTATTAATACCACTTCTGCTACTTATTTTAATTTCCATTAAAAAATATTTAAAATAATTAATTTAGATATTGGTGAGCACGGTGGGAATCGAACCCACGACAACCTGATTAAAAGTCAGGCGCTCTACCAACTGAGCTACGTGCTCCGAGCTTACAATATCTTTATTACGACCCCAAGAGGCCGGAAATATCAATAATAAATTTTAATTGTTAACAAGTCAATAAATTATAGGAAATTCTTTATGACACTAAGTGAGTGAGTCTTTTTAAATAAAGCTGGGTAGGTTATGATAGCAATTATCAAGTTTAAGCACAATATTTACCTTCTATTTTCTCTCTACAAAGCTCAAAATACCACCAATAGGATAAGGCAATAGTCAGTAATAATACTAATTCCCATCTTTAAAGCAGTTTTTTTTAAATCTTTTTGTTAAGTGTGTCGTAAAATTTGATAATTGGTATGAGATGGCGCTATAAATTAATTTTTAACTGCAGTTTTGGATTACGGCTTACAAAGACCTCTTTTACCTTTTGTCTGAATAAAGAGATTCATTTCTTCAACCAACGGATCTTGATTCGAATCATTTAATGCTGAGTTTAAATTGTCATTAAAATTTTTATCTTGAAACAAGCTCTTGTAAAACTTCCTGACAGAATTTATTGAGCTTTTTTCAATCTTCCCCCTCTTAAGTCCGATTAAATTAAGGCCGGCCAATTTAGCCCTTTCTCCTACGACAGTAGTGAATGGTAGGACGTTATTTTCAACTCCAGACATACCTCCAATCATTGCGAATCTACCAATTTTAACGAACTGATGTATGGCGGAAAGACCTCCAATTACAGCGTTATCACCTATGTGAACATGTCCAGCCAATGTTGCATTATTAGCCATAATAACATTATTACCAATTACGCAATCATGAGCAATGTGAGAAGAAATCATAAGGAGACAGTTATTGCCAATTTTGGTAATTAGATTGTCATCTTTTGTTCCTGGGTGAATTGTGACATATTCTCGAATTTTGTTATTATCGCCGATAATAATTTTAGAATCTTCACCTTGATATTTTAGGTCTTGAGGATCTTCACCGATTACTGCGAAGGGGAAGAATATATTTCCGCTGCCAATTTGGGTGTTTCCAATAATTATGACATTGGATTTGATGATATTATTATCAGCAATTACAACCTTAGGTCCAATGATTGAGAATGGGCCAATTTCAACATTATTACCAATTTTAGCTTGCGAGTCTATTATTGCGGTTGGATGAATTTTTATCATTTTATCTATCAACAATCATTGCAGAAAAATCAGCTTCTGTTACAACTACACCATCAACTTTTGCTCTACCAGAGAATTTCCAGAAATTCTTTTTAAACTTAACTAATTCAATATGAAGCTCTAGAACGTCACCAGGAGTAACAATTTTTTTAAATTTTACATTATTGATTGTTGTAAAATATATTAACTTATTATCTAAGTTCATATCGTAAGAAAGGTAGGGCAGTGTAGCAGAAGTTTGTGCCATAGCTTCAATAATCATTACTCCAGGCATAACAGGGCGACCTGGAAAGTGGCCCATAAAATGTGGCTCATTAAAAGTTACATTTTTTATGCCGACAACTTTTTCTTTGTTAGCTTCAATAATTTTATCAACCAATAATAGTGGGTATCTATGAGGTAAAATCTCTAGTATCTCTTGGATGTCTAGTTTTTTTTTAATTTCTTCCATTTTTTGTTAATTTTTTGTTAATTTTTTGAAAGTATTTTTAAATACCACCTTTCTTAGTAGTATTAAGGCTATGACGTTTGGTATTACCATTAGCGCGATCAGTAAATCAGCAACGTTAATTATTAATTCTAACCCGTTGATCGATCCAACAAATATCGCTGTTAAGAAAAATATTTTATAGATAAAACTTGATTTTGCACCGAAGAGGTAAGTGAATGAAATTTCTCCATAATAGGCCCAAGTGATCATTGTGGTGAATGCTAGAAGAGAGGCTATGATGGCAATAAAGATTGCAGCATTAGGCAGCATTAAGTCGGAAAATGATTGAACTGTAAGTAGAATTCCTGTGATTTCACCAGGCTGATGTGCGGCATTATTTCCGGCAATTAGTATGATTAAAGCGGTTGCAGAGCAAACAATTATTGTGTCAATAAAGGGGCTTAAAACACTAACAGATGCTTGTTTAGCAATGTCCTTACTCTTTTTTACTGCCCCGTAAATAACTGGTGTTGTACCAAGACCAGATTCGTTAGAAAATATTGCTCTTTGTACACCAATTGCGATCACGCTACCGATTCCTCCTCCAATTGCAGAGTCAATAATGAAGGCATTTTTTACTATTGAAAAAAGAACCTCTGGAACCGCTGCTATGTTTAATAAAATTAGTATCAAGGCCACAGCAACATAAGATATACACATAATAGGAACTAATTTTTCTGTTACACTACCAATTCTTTTAATGCCTCCAAAAATTACCATAGCAACCAGAATGGAAATTATTATTCCAGTGATATATTCGGCAATTCCAAATTCTGAAGATAAAATTGAAGAAACTTGATTGGATTGATATAAGGCTCCAGTACCTGCTGCACCAATGAAAGTAAAAATAGCAAAAAAAGTGGCTAAGAAGTGATATTTTTTCTTTAAACCTTTTTTAATGTAATAAATTGGCCCACCAAAATGTTTTTTCCCATCTTTACTGGACTCTTGATAATAAATTGCTAAAAAAGTTTCTGCATAACGCACTGCCATGCCAATAAGTGCAGTAACCCACATCCAAAATACCGCTCCTGGACCACCAATTTGAATGGCAATAGCAACGCCAGCAATATTACCAAGACCAACGGCGCCAGCAATTGTGGCTGTTAATGCTTGAAAATTACTGATACTACCATCATTTTTATTTTTATTGTATTTCCTATCTTCCCTGAGGACTGAAATACTTTGCTTGAGAGCTTTAAACTGAAAAAATTTTAATTTAAATGAAAAATAAAGAGCACTACCCAGGCAGAGGTAAGTTACAAGATATGACCAAAGAAATCCATTTGTCTTGCTAATAATATTGATAATAACTTCCATTATGGTAATTTCCATTAATATTTGAGATTGGTTATGAAATTTGGATATCGCAATTAAAAAGTAATCACAATTTCTTTGCAAGATCTAATTTTAGAAATTTTATGCTCCTGGGAGCATATTAATTTTGAAATTGCTTTTTCTTGAAGTTTTGATTTTTATTTCTACAATCTATTTCTTTTAAGAAAATACATTTATGTACATGAAAATTCGCTCCTATATTTTTGACATTGCTCTGATAATATTTACCTCTCTTCACAACCTTCTCTACTTTCTTTTTGTGCCAATTTTTCTTTTGGTTGATTTTTCTTTTAAAATTTTTGGCAAAGATACCAATTTTACTAAACTTATTGCCGATAAATGGGCAAAATTTTGGGCAATAATTTTAATGTTATTACTTAGAATTATTTGCGGTATTAGCTATGAAGTTAGGGGGAAAGAAAATATTCCGAAGAACAGAGCGGTAATTATTGCTTCTAAACATCAATCAATGTGGGAGACAATTATTATGCATATCCTCATCAATTGCCCTGTGTACATTTATAAAAAAGAGCTTTTAAAAATCCCTTTTTATGGTTGGTATTTGCGTTTTATGAGTGGTACTGTTGCCGATAGGGAAGGTGGGGCTAAGGCTTTAAAGTCAATTGTTAGATCTACTAAAGAATATGTCAAAAATAAGCAAAGTATTGTTATTTTTCCGCAGGGTACAAGAACTCAAATTGGCGCTAAAATTGAAGATTATCCCTACAAATCAGGTCTTTTAGGGCTTTACAATTTTTTAAAAATTCCAGTAGTGCCAGTAGCTCTTAATTCTGGTTTACATTGGACTCAAAATCATAAAAAACCAGGTAAAATTATTATTGAATTTTTACCAATCATCGAGGCTAATCTTGAGAAAGATGAGTTTGTTAATTTATTGCGGGGTGTAATAGAAAGAAAAAGTGACGAATTAATAAAATATGACTAAAAATATTATTTCAGTAATAATGGGTAGTAATTCTGATTTTGTAATTATGAATGAGGCTTGTAAAATTTTAGAAGATTTTAATGTCTCTTATGAGAAGAAAATTATCTCAGCCCATAGGACGCCGGATCGTCTTTATGAATTTGCTAAAAATGCTAAAAAAAATAACATTAAGGCAATAATTGCTGGTGCTGGAGGTGCTGCTCATTTACCTGGTATGGTGGCATCAATGACTATTATTCCTGTATTTGGGGTTCCGATAGCTAGTAAAAATCTGAAGGGTTTAGATAGCTTACTTTCTATTGTGCAAATGCCATACGGTATTCCGGTTGGTACTCTAGCGATTGGTGAGGCTGGTGCTAAGAATTCCGCTCTCATGGCCATCTCTGTTTTGGCTTTGATTGATGATGAGGTTGCAAAAAAATTAGAGGATTTTAGGAAAAAACAAACTGATTCAATAGAATTAGAGCCAACTAATTTAATTTAAATATGACGATAGCAGAAAAAATGCTAGAATGGCCGTCGACGAGATTGCGTGATAATTGGAGGATCCAAAATAGTATTCCATTTTTTGAAGAAGAGGTGAGGAAATTAGTAAAAAATCACCCTAAATATTTAAATAAATTTTTAAAAATAAAGCCTATGGCAATAGAATGTCTAGCAGGGTTGTGTTGGCGGAAATCTTCTTTATTCAGTAGTAAGGGGGCGCAAATTAGACCCAGATTTGTTTAGAGTTAACCCAGACGAATTTAGAAATATGGCTTATAGTAAAATAGGAAATTAAAAAGGTTTAGTGGAATAGCGTTGTGAAACTTGACAAATTACAACATTACAACCTAACGAGCAACCAAAAACAAATCTACAATCAGCTAATG
>JBLHPX010000022.1:0-8801 GCA_047624545.1 Ulvibacter sp. | reverse complement strand
CCAAAACATCCTTCAAAGAGTCTGGTGCTTTGAATTTAGTTTTAGCTGCAAACAAGAAGGTAGAAGAATCAGAGTCTGATAATACATTGTCTGTTATTGAGTTTAGTAAAAAAATTAGTGAGAATGAGGTTACGACAAGCCTAAAATCTGCAGGTTTTAATTTTAAAATTCTAGATAAATCAAATTCTTCTAAAATTAATAATATTGATCTCTATTTGATTGAACTGAAAGGTTTTTTTAGTATGGAAAGTGAAGAAATTCAGGATTTTTTACAATCCGCGACAAAACCCATTACAAGGATAATTGGCTACTATAGCAACTATCAAATTTAACTACATATTTAGCAAAAAAATTTCTTTCATAATTCTCTAAAAAACTCTTAGAGGGGCATGCTAATTTCAAGGTCTAAATAGAACAAATCATATATTTTCTTTCCACACTTGATTAGGTGTTTTGTAGCCTAAAATTTTTCTTGGCATATTGTTTAAAATATTTTCTATTTTTTTTAAGAGATCCTCTGTTAAATGATTGTAAGCGTCCAACGAACCCGCTCTTAAACCCCAACTTAACCCTCTCCAAGGCAACAGCTCTCCCAGATCCTTGCTAAATCCTAATATCTAATAGAACAAAATCATATATAATTTTTTATTAACTATAAATAAAAAAAATTATTATGATTGAAAATAACGTTAAAACTAGAATATTTAATAAGATATTTTGTGGGAATAATACTATTCCTGCAAAGCGAATGATAAAAATGAAATAATTAAAAAGATTAAACTAAGATAAATAACAAATATGAACTGCTTATTCCTTAGTGAATATGGAGGTATGTTATTATGTTTGGAATCAGATTTATTAAGATCTTTATAATCTGTGGTAATGTAATCTTTTTTTTGTAATAATTTAGATAACACTCTCTTTACAATAACCCAAAAAAAATAAATGGCTATTGGGGTTAATGCTGGCCAAATTTTAAGAAGAATTTTTAAGATCATCGCAGTAGTATAAAATGCTAGAGTTTACTTTTGTGGGAGTATGATGAGTTTTTTATAGTAGCAATTCTAAAATATAGAAAATAAAAATCTTACCTTTGTATATATGTCTTACCTTCTAGATAAGACTAAAGATATATACAAAGATAGAATTGAGAGTGATAGTGAAGTATCTCTAACTAAAGAATCCTCTTTTTTTAGGAGGCTTAACCTCTTCCTGTGGAGATGTTTGAGAAACTTCTTCATCTTCCTCACCTACTGATTCAATAAGATGAGATATATCTTCTCCAGTTTCTTGGTTAATTGATCTATAGCTTAGTTTTGGTCTAAATTTTTTGTCAAAACCAATTACCTTAACCTTAACACTATCACCTTCATTAACAATGTCTTCAACAAAATCAACGCGATGATTTGCAAGCTCAGAGATATGAACAAAGCCGTCCTTGTTATTAAAAATATTCACAAAAGCACCGGCATTTATTACTTTTACCACCGTACCTTCATATATATCGTCAATTTCAGGTTCAAAAACTGATTCCTTAACCATCAATATAGCCTGCTCCATCATACTAGCATCACTTGAAGATAGTTTAACAATGCCACTTTGATCAACATCAATTATAACTCCAGTTTTTTCGCAAATTGATTTAATATTTTTGCCTTTTGGGCCAATCAAATCTTTAATCTTCTTACGAGAAATCTTAATAGATTCACTTTTTGGTATATTACTATTTAAACTTTCTCTTGGAGCGGAAAGAGCCTCAGACATTTTAGATAAAATATGGACTCTACCAACTTTTGCTTGATCAAGAGCAGCCTCCATAATTTCATGATTAATACCAGATATTTTGATATCCATCTGTAAAGCTGTGATACCATCTTCGGTTCCTGCAACCTTAAAATCCATATCACCAAGATGGTCTTCGTCACCCATTATATCAGATAAGACTACATATGCATCTCCTTCCTTAATTAAGCCCATCGCGATACCAGAAACTGGCTTAGCAATAGGAACTCCAGCATCCATTAATGACAATGAAGCGCCACATACAGTAGCCATAGAGCTAGAACCATTAGATTCAGTAATTTCAGATACAATTCTAGTTACACATTGAAACTCTTCAGAACTAGGAAATATTGGGTTAATAGCCCTAAGAGCTAATTTACCATGCCCAATTTCTCTTCTACCAGGAGGTTTTAAATAACCAACTTCACCGACAGAGTATGGTGGAAAATTATAATGCAACATTAGACTTTGCTTAGTAACGCTACCATCAATACCGTCAACCATTTGTTCGTCTCTAGAGGAGCCGATAGTTGTTACAACTAAAGCTTGAGTTTCACCCCTAGTAAATAATGCGGAGCCGTGAACTTGAGGTAAAATACCAACCTCAGCCTTAATTTGCCTTACATCTTCAGGAGATCTGCCGTCAATTCTAACTCTATTCTTAATAATAGAACCTCTAACTATATTTTTAGAAAGATTTTTAAAGATAGCATCTATCTTGTTAGCTCCGATGTTATTTTCTTCATCTAAGAACTTTTCAACAATCTCAGATTTGATAGCATCAAGAGAGACGACTCTTTCCTGCTTATCCTGAACCTTATAAGCAGATTCAATCTTAGATTCTGCATAATCCTTGATTTCATCGTCAATTTTAGAATCAGTTTTGATGTTGAATAAAACCTTTTCCTTACCAGCTTCTTCTTTTAACTCATTAATTAATTCGATTACTGGCTGGAATTGCTCATGACCAAATTTTACTGCACCAAGCATTATCTCTTCCGACAACTCTTCCGCTTCAGACTCAACCATTAATACGGAGCTTTTAGTTCCTGCAAGAATTAAATCTAACTTACTATTCTCCAAAAGAGCGGCATCAGGATTTAAAACATACTCACCATCAACATAACCAACTCTAGCGCCAGCAATAGCTTCTGAGAAAGGAGCTTCTGATATATGAAGAGCGGCAGAAGCGCCAATCATAGCGACAATATCAGGGTTACATTTTTTATCGTAAGATAAGATTTGACAAACAACGTTTATTTCATTACGAAAATTACTAGGAAATAGGGGTCTAATTGGTCTATCTATTAATCTAGATGTTAAAGTTGCAAGCTCTGAAGGCTTAGCTTCTCTCTTAAAGAATCCTCCGGGAATTTTTCCAGAAGCATAATATTTTTCAATATAATTGATAGTAAGAGGTAAAAAGTTGGATCCTTCTAAAGAATTTTTACCAACAGTTACCGCGCACAAAACTGTTGTGTCACCAATCCTTGCGATCACTGAGCCAGAAGCCTGTCTTGCTATCTTTCCAGTTTCTAAAGATAGTTTATGTCCACCCCAATCAATTTCTTTTTTTATTTCGTTAAACATAATTTTGATTTTGTTTTATTTTGATTTATACAAATATTGCTAAACATTAAATTAATATTAGCAAACTGATGCTACTTTCTAAGAGATAATTTATTAATAATAATGCCGTACCTTTCCAAAGACTTCCTTTTAAGATAGGCTAATAGTTTTTTTCTTTGATTTACTAATATCAAAAGACTTCTTCTGCAAGAATGGTCTTTCTTATGTTCTTTCAAGTGACCTGTTAAACCTTTTATTCTCTCCGTCAATATTGCACATTGCACCTCAACAGACCCGGTGTCAGATTTTGCAGTTTGATATTCTTGTATTATTTTTACCTTAATCTCAGTATTTAATGTCATTATTAATAATTGTTAATTAACAAACCTTATAATTTTACTTACCTCACTGTCCTTAATATCTAGAACAGCTATTAATTTACCACTTCTAACTAAGTTAACAAGCTGATTTTGATAAGAATTAATTGGTAACGCGACTTTCTGACCATAAGAAAGTTTAGATACAACGTCATCTTCGATCTCTAAATTAGATCTAGACCCCAAAACATCTACAGTTCGCAACTTAAAATTAGCATTGTCAAATCTAGATAATATTTTTAATTTATCAAGAGAAATTGTTTCATGGCAACGAAAATTACCAACCTTTAACCTTCTTAAGCTGGATATATAGCCAAAAGAGCCTAGTTTTTCTGCCAAATCTCGAGCAAAAGACCTGACATAAGTACCTTTAGAGCATCTAATAAAAAAACCTACTTTTTTGTCGTTATTAAAAATTAATCTAATTTCTTTAATGTGTATTAATCTAGATTTCAATATAACCTTCTCACCAGCCCTCGCTAATTTATAAGATCTTTTGCCATTAACCTTAATAGCAGAAAACTCTGGCGGAGTCTGTTCTATCTGACCCAAAAAAGAAGAAATTATAGAAAAAATTTCTAAATTTGAAGGTCTTTTTATGGCAAAGGATTTTATCTTACCCTCAATATCGTCACTATCCCTTTTTTCTCCCCATTTAATTTCGGCATAATATTCCTTCTCTTCTGCTTGTACGTAATCAATAACCTTGGTTGCTTTATTAATAGCTATAGGCAAGACGCCAGTTGCGATAGGATCTAAAGTTCCGGCATGACCTACCTTTTTAACTTTTAGAATTCTCTTAACTATAGAAACAACCTTAGCAGAAGAATATCCTTTTGTTTTATCAATGTTTAGCCAAAAATGATCCTCCATTTATTTTTATAAGTTACTTTTTCCTTAAAAAAGCTGGAATTGATAAAATATCATCTACTAAGTTATTATCGTGATCATCTCTTACATCAAGAGAGTTGCTGTTAAAAATACTATCTTTAGCGCCCTCTTTTTCTTTATTTCTTAAGTTTAGGGTTTCTATTTTTTTTAAATTCTCTATTATAATTTTCTTTTCTTTATTTTTTTCATCTTCCTTTTTTATGTTATTTTTTTTTGCTTTTTTCGAATTCATAAAAGAAAATAATCCAAAAGAAGATTTCCCCTTCCGCCTTCCTAAATCTACATTACTTTTTTGCTCCATCTCCATTTCTTCTATTCTAGAAATTTCTTCGACAATATTTTTAAACTCAACTTCAGATCCATCCTCAACTTCCTCTTTAATTTTCTTATTATTTTCATCGGAAGATAAGTTACCGTCATTTACGATGTTATTAACAATATCAGCATTACTATCCTGAGATACCGTGCTGATAAAATTTTTATTTATATTGGAACCTATCTTTTTACTAACTTCGCCTTCTGGTTTTTTAGAAATTCCTGGGTCAAAAAATGTATTCTGTTTGTTAGAAATTGCACTTACAACTCCCTCATTAATACCTCTATCACTCCTAACTTCTTCAGCACTTATAACTCTTGGAATTGAGTCGGATAGATCATCTTCATCCCCCTCGATTCCAGTTGCAACGACAGAGATGCTAATTTTACCTTCCATATCTTCTTTAAAAGCTGTACCAAAGATAATAGTGGCATTTTCATCAACCTCTTTTTTTATAATATTGACAGCCGTATCTGCCTCAAAAAGAGTGATATCAGTTCCTCCAGTCATATTTACTAATACACCCTTAGCTCCCTTAATAGAAATATCATCTAATAGGGGGTTGGAAATTGCCGCTTCACAAGCAATTGTGGCCCTATCCTCTCCCTCAGATTCTCCAGTTCCCATAATAGCTTTACCACCCTTAGTCATGATGGTCCTAATATCAGCAAAATCAAGATTTATCAATCCAGGCTTAACGATTAAATCGGTAATACCTCTGACACCAGTATTAAGTATGTCATCAGCCATCTTAAAAGCAGATTCAAAAGTTGTCTGCTCATTAGAAACCCTAAAGAGATTCTGATTTGGAATAACAATTATTGTGTCAACATATTTTTTTAACTCTTCTATACCAGATTCGGCAACACCCATTCTACCCTTTCCCTCAAAATGAAATGGCTTTGTAATTACGGCAACGGTTAATATACCTTTTTCTTTAGCAAGTTTAGCAATGACTGGGGACGCACCTGTACCAGTGCCGCCACCCATGCCAGCTGTAACAAAAACCATACTACTACCCTCAATATAGTCTAGAATCTCATTGGCACTCTCCTCAGCAGCTTTACAGCCAATGTCAGGAAATGAACCAGCTCCTAGGCCTTTTGTCAACTGCTCTCCTAATTGTATTCTATCTGCAGCAAGAGAATCTGACAAGGCTTGGTAGTCAGTATTTACAGCGATAAATTCAACGCCATCTAAATTAGATTTGATCATGTTATTTAAAGCGTTGCCACCAGCCCCTCCAACACCAAAAATTAATATTTTAGGCTTTAACATTTTTGAATCTTTTTTTATATTTTCCATTGATTTTGAGAAAAAAGTAATAATTATGAAGTTTAGATAACACTGGAATTCACCTTAAAATAAACAATATATCGAAATATTTTTACCTACTATTTATGTAAAATTATCGAAATACACCCGTGTTTCACAAGGTTTTTTGTAAATGATAGCTAAAAAGATAAAGATAAATTATTTAGTTTTTAACGTAGTTTTTAAGGCGGATCTTAATATAATATTAAATATGTAAGTTATTTTTGCAAGGAACCTTACTACTAATCGAGATCTTCTTAAAACCTTATTTTCTATCTACCAAAATATTAGCCATCTGAATATTCTGTTTTTTTAAAAAGGTTAAAACTGATATTAACTTTCCAACCGATGAATCATCATCAGCAAGTATAATAAGCTTTCTATCTTTATTTTTTTTATGATGCGATAATAAATAACCCCTAAACTCCTCTTCATCAAGAAAAGTCTTGTTACCTACCTTCCAAACATTATTTTTTAATAAGTGAATTTCTAAATACTTATTATTGGAGATTACTTTAGAAGAATTATCTTTATCTTCTGGTAAATTAACTTCTAACGAGAATGACGCCGTATTAATACTTAAAATAAGAAATATTATTAATATAAAGACAACGTCTATCAGTGGTGTTAGATCTGGCAAAAAATCATTAACAATATTTTTTCGACTATTATTGTTAATACTAATCATTAAATCCTTCTATTTTTAATGATTTTCTATTAAGTACTTTTTGTAGCTTATCAATATATTTTTCCGAGATGCGTAGAAATAAAAAAGTAAAAAATAAAGCGGGAATAGCAATTATCAATCCGTAAGCAGTTGTTAACATCGCGCCCCACAGAGAATCAGCTATCATTGATGGTGCGATTGCCGAATTTTTTAAAGCAATAACTTTAAAAGCCTCAATAATACCAATTATGGTCCCAAGTAAACCGATCATTGGCGACAAAATAGCCGTAATTTTTAAAAAATTAATATTAGATTCAAGAGAACTTTTACGATCTACTAATTCAAAAGAGATAATTTCATCTCTAATACCCTTATTAAGATCTTTGTTTTTTTCCAATAAAGAAACAAGATTCTCTTCTGCCTTTGCGGCATCTTTTTTAAAGAAATTAAAAAAATGAATAATCCTTTCAATGATGATTGCGGTAGCAATAATTGATAAAAATGACAATGGGTAAAATAAAAAACCAACTTGATTTACTAGTGTCATGTTCAACTAATTTTAAATTCAATAGGTACGTTAACCCACATTTTAGACTTATGACCATTAGTAATCATAGGTTGGAATTTCCACTTCGATACAGCGTCTAAGGCCGCCTTATTTAATAAATTATATTTTGATTTTTGAGTAAAAATAATTTTTTCTGGCAACCCCTTATCAGAAACTAATATCTTTAAATAAATTACACCCTCTTGATGTAATTTTAATGCTCTTCTGGGATAATTTGGCATAATTTTCGTACCAACAACGTTAAAGTTGTTAACACTGGGTATCTCTTCATGCTTACTTATTGTCTTTGTAAAAATTAACTTAGATTTCTGTAATGAATCTAAATCTTCTGTCTTGTCTTTTTTAGATACAACCTCTTTTGCCTTATTTTTAGGTAATAATTTTTCTGATAAATTAGAAAAATTAAGTGTAATTTTATTACTGAACAAATCATTACTTAAATAAGCGCTTTGTTTATCTTGACTAATAAAACTAATAAAAATTAAATGTAAAAATAAGGAAAAAAATATAGCAACATGTATTCTTCTGCTCAAACTTAATTATATAAATATATTGATAATGATTATCAATATTATTTTTATTATTTTATAAAAGCAAGGATATTATGTCATTTTCCATCTGTAGTACTGGATAAATAATGGCGTGATCTATCTTTTCCTCTTAAATTTCTAATTGCCAAAAAGCCTCGCACCCTATTGGTCAAGCTTTACAACACTACTCCCACCAGTCTCCTATTTTACTATAAGCCATATTTCTAAAATCCTCTAGATTAACTCTAAACAAATCTGGCTCTAATTTATACCACTTCTATAAAGGGTCCAATTGCATAAGCGGTAACGATCGGACACCTGCGACCTCTCATCTCAATGATGTCAACTATCTTGTTGATTATTTTTTTAAAAAGAAAATACTAAATATTAGTAATTTTCATAAAAATCTTAATTTTTAACCCCCATGAAACAAGGGTTAAAAAATTAGATGTCCGATCCGGTCCGTTTATGTAATCGCACCCCAATTATGATAAATTAATATTTTTTAAGAAAATTTTAAGCAAAAGCTATATTTGAGACGGGCCCTTTGTAACTTTATTGAATTTCACAACCTTGTGGCACACCACACCTTGTTGCTCTAATTAAAGCTGGATTTGAGTCTGGGGTTCGGGCATTGTTAAGATTATCTCTTAGTTTATTTAATTCCTCATTCTCATACATTTTACTTTGAACACCTTTTTGTTGTAAAGGATTGTCATCCAAATTTAAAAACCGTAAAGCAGTAAGCTTTCCAATTGGTTCTGGTAGAGCGGTTAGTTTATTATCA
>JBLHPX010000021.1:0-8898 GCA_047624545.1 Ulvibacter sp. | reverse complement strand
CAATATGCCAAGAAAAATATTAGGATATAAAACTCCTAACCAAGTTTGGAACGAGAAGCTAAAATTAGCATCAAATTCTTTGGTTTAAAAATTATATGTTTTGTTCAAATTAGTAGTTGAATTTAGCTGATTTATAGTCCAATAAATATTCAATTGCTAATAACTAAAAGAGCTTAAATCTTTTATTAAAAAGGTGAAATAGGTTCGTAAAAAGCATCAAAATACCAAAAAATAAATCACGAACTAAATAGCGCGAAGCCAGTAAAATCCGAAGAGGTCTCAAAATCTCTAAGACCTCTTGCTTGGAGATAAAGAGAATTTTATCATAAAATCAGTAAAATTTAGCTAAATTTAACTTGTCCATGACCTTTTGTAAAAAATTAACAATAGTCGCAAAAGACCACTGTTGCTGGGCTTCAAGCCTTATACTTTAAATGCTAAGAATTAAGAATAGAGGTGGTTCGTAAAGTATAAGATGGTGCTGTCACCGGGACTCGAACCCGGGACCTCTTCATTACCAATGAAGTGCTCTACCGCTGAGCTATGACAGCTAGTTATTATAATAATAAATAAAGTTTACTAGATCTCTCAAGAGTCGTACCTCATCACCAAAATGATTTAAATGAGATAAGGATTGATTGCGAATTAATTCTACTTGCTGTTTGGCATTTTCTAAGCCAATATTTTCAACAATACTTGCGGGATCATAGTGTTTTTGGCTATTAGATATGTGGTCCAATATATCGTCTTTTATCTGAAATAGCAAGCCAAGATCTTTGGCATAAAGTAGTAAATATTTTTTTTGAATATCAGGTATGCTATTTAATATTGTGGCAGCTTCTATTGATGATAAAAATAATTTTCCAGTTTTTAATAAGTGAATTTTTGCGATATCTCCAGAATTAGATTTGCTTGTCGCCTTTAAATCAAGCATTTGTCCTCCAGCCATACCTTGAAAGCCAATATTCTTAGCAATCATATTGATTATTTTTAATTTAATATATGGGTTGGCGTGTCCTTCAATATTTGATAATATTTCAAACGCAAATGTTAGTAACGAATCTCCTGCCAAGATTGCAGTTGATTCATCGTATTTTTTATGACAGCTTAATTGTTTGCGACGATAATTATCATCATCCATTGCCGGTAAGTCGTCATGTATTAAGGAATAGGTGTGTATGATTTCAATGGCCGTTGCAACATCAATTATATATTGGTTTTTTGTACCAAAAATTTCTGATATAATTATTGTTAAAAAGGGTCTGATGCTCTTTCCCTTAACAAGAGAGCTGTATCTCATCGCCTCCACTAAGGTTGGGGCGTAAGTTTTTTCATTAATTCTTAATAGTTGGTCTATTCTATCATGAACTATGTCACTTACTTCCTTTAGGGTATCCTCTAATTTTAACTCTGACATTTATTTTTTTTGCGTTGATACTACAACTAATGCTGACTTAATTAATCTATCAGATATTCTATATCCAGCCTGAACAACTTGCTTTACTATGTTCTCTTCTCCATCATCCTCAACCCTAGAAATCGCCTCATGAAAATTGTGATCAAATTTTTCATTTAAAGGATACACCCTATTAATTTGATATTTTTCAAGAGTTTTTAATAATTCTTTTTTTGTCATGATTATGGCGTCAGCAAAATTTTGAACTTTATCATTCTTAGATATCTCTTCTTTTGGCATGTTACCTTCTGCTAAAAATAGCTGCTCAGCAACTATAGTTATGTCAGAAGCAAAGCTTGATATTGCATATTTGTGAGATTTGTCAATTTCTCCCTTATGTCTTTTCCTTAAATTCTCAATATCAGCAGCTTTAATTAATAATTTTCTATTTAAATCTTCAATAACAAGCTCTAGATCTGCATTTTTTTTATTTACGCTTTCTAAATCATCTATTTTTTCTTGTTTTGTGTCGATATTATCTATCTCCTCTGTCTTGTTGACCTTTAGTTCCTCCACAGTGTTTTGTAAATCTTCTTGTTGCATTTTGTTAATAATTAAATTGTAAATAAATTAATCTTATTATAAGATGTATAAAATATATAACATGCTTAATTTAATATTAAAATAAAATATGTCAACTTTAGTACCAATAGTTATCGAACAAACTTCAAAAGGGGAAAGATCTTTTGATATTTATTCTAGACTCCTAAAAGAAAGAATCATATTTCTTAGTGGTCAGGTCGAAGATAATATTTCAACCTTAATAGTTTCGCAATTATTATTCTTAGAATCAGAAAACCCAGAAAAAGATATTCATTTATATATTAATTCTCCTGGTGGCGTTGTTACCTCTGGTTTAGCAATTTATGACACTATGCAATATATCAAGCCTGATGTCACTACTCTTTGTATGGGCCAAGCTGCATCCATGGGTTCTCTTTTGTTAATGGCTGGAGCCAAGGGTAAGAGATATTGTTTACCAAATTCTAGGGTTATGATTCACCAACCATCTGGTGGCTTTAGGGGTCAGGCGACTGATATTGAGATTCACGCTAAAGAAACTATGTCCTTAAAAAGAAGATTAAATGATATTTATACTCAACATACTGGTCAAAAACTTGCTGTTGTTGAAAAGGCAATGGAGAGGGATAATTTTATGTCTCCAGAGGATGCTTTAAAATTCGGTCTTATTGACGTTATTGCTTCTAAAAGAAAATAATCGTCTTACATTCGTTAAGTTAAATTTCCTTAAATATGGTAAAAGATAAAAATAATAATAAAGATGATCAGGATTTAAGCTGTTCATTTTGTGGCAAAAGTCAAAAAAATGTTGTTAAATTAATTGCTGGTCCAACTGTTTTTATTTGCGATGAATGCGTCTCTCTGTGTAATGAGATTGTTCAGGAAAATAGCAAAAAACTTTACTCCCAAAAATCTGGAAAAAAGATTTTACCAAAGGATATAATTAAAATTTTAGATGATTATATTATTGGTCAAGATCTTGCAAAAAAAGTTTTATCCGTTGCTGTTTACAATCATTATAAAAGAATTGACCTGATAAAGGGTGATGGAAAATCAGATAATGATATCAATAAATCTAATATCTTACTCATTGGCCCAACTGGTTGCGGTAAAACTCTTCTTGCTAAAACTTTAGCAAAAATTCTTGACGTGCCATTTACTATGGCTGATGCCACTTCTTTAACTGAGGCTGGTTATGTTGGTGACGATATTGAAAATATTATCTCAAGATTGTTTCAAGATGCTAACTATGATATTGCAAAAACTCAAAGAGGTATAATTTACATTGATGAGATTGATAAAATTACTAAAAAAACTAGTCAAGGATCCTCTCCAAAAGATATTTCTGGCGAAGGTGTACAGCAAGGTCTTTTAAAAATTATCGAAGGTACTGTTGCATCTATACCAACAACACCAGGTAAAAAAAATGGTACTGGTGATTATGTTCAGATTGATACCCAGGATATATTATTTATTTGCGGTGGTTCTTTTTATGGTTTAGAAAAAATTATAGAAAAGAGACAGAAGGGCAGTACTATTGGATTTAATGCCGATGTAAAGTTGGAAGGGAAGCTTGGTAAAGATATTTTTAAGGATACAAAGGTTCAAGATATCATTGATTTTGGTATAATTCCTGAATTAATCGGTAGATTGCCCATCGTGGCGCCCCTTAATAGTCTTGATGAATTAGATTTAGTTAGAATCTTAACTGAACCTAAAAACTCTATCATTAAGGAATATAAAAAATTATTTAAATTAGATGATGTTGATTTGGAGTTTTCTGAAGGGGCAATTAAGGCTTTTGCCAATAAAGCATTTAAATATAAAACTGGTGCTAGGGGCTTAAGAGCTATTTTTGAAGAAGTTTTGTTGGATACAATGTATAATATACCTTCTATAAAAAATGTTTCTAAGGTTAATATCTCAGAAGATAATGTCTTAAATAATACTAATCCGGAAATTGAAATTAAGGATAGAAAGCCTAAAAAAATAAAAAATAAAAAAACATTAGAATTTACAAGTTCTTAAGAAGTTGTAACAACAAAATAGCCACCTTTTGCAACTTCAGTGAGCAGTTGTTCTGGCATTTTTTGCACCAACAATCTCCTGACTAAATACATAAAATGATTAATTATGTAGGTAGTTTGGCTATAAGGGTTAAGTTTTGGAGCTTTTACTTATATCATTAAGATCCACAAAAAATTACCATCCCATCTATTAGTTTTTGTCAAAAATTCATTATAAAATTTATATTTAATATTGAGGCCCTTAATCAGATTCTTAATTCTACAGACAGAGGTATAATGCCATAAAAAAATACCTTCAGGCGTTTGTGTTTGTGTATAATGTTTTTAAAAGATAGAAACTTTAAAATTTAAAAACCCTTTTTACTTTCTAATAGAACAATATAAAATTATGCCCCACTATTCAAGGGGACTATGCACCCAGTATCCCCTGCATCATTTACTCAAGACTATTAGATAGAGCAGATAGGTAGAGTATAGAATTGTCGAAGATCTTTTGATAAAATCCGCCAATTTGTTAAAAACGATCTAAATCCAGAAATTATTAAGAGAGTTTGTTATACTAAATATATCCTATTATAGATAGGAGTTGTCATTATTACTATTTTGCATCATAATTAATTAATTTTGAATTATCCAAATTTTGATAGACTAGATTCAACCCTTCTAAGGTTAGGTTTTTTTCAATTTTCTTTAGGCCACTAATCTCATCTGCAAAAATTTCTGCAAGACCACCAGTTGCTATAATCTTCATTTCTTCCCCATGCTCATCCATTATTCTTTTATTGAGGCCGTTAATTAGAGATATGTAGCCAAAATAAATACCAGAATTCATTGCTTCCTTAGTTGTTTTTCCAATTACATTTTTTTGCTTTGATGGAGTAATGCTTGGTAATTTAGCGGCAAAGTCGCTAAGAGCCTTTAAGGAAAGATTAATTCCTGGCGCTATAATACCACCTAAATATTCTAAATTATTACCAACTATGTCAAAATTTGTGGCGGTACCAAAGTCAATAATTATTAGGTTTGGACCATATTTATCATTGGCGTAAATAGCATTTACAAGCCTATCAACTCCAACCTCTTCCTTATTTTTTAAATCAATTTTAATAATCTTTTCTAATTCCTTATTTTTTAATAAGGTAGTTTTTTTATTAATTTTTGAGCAGGCTTTTAATATTTTATTATCAATATTTGGCACAACGGAGGCTATTATAATTCCAGAGATGTCTTTTTTTGATAAATTATTATTATCTAAGAATTTTTCTATTTCTATTTTAAAAAATAAATAATCCCATTTGTCATCAGTGACAAATCTAGACTCATATATTAGTGTATTTTTTAAAAAGATTCCTAGATGAATATTTGTATTGCCAATATCAATTGTTAGTAACATATTATAAATTGTTTTTATAAAAATTTTATAATATTATCTTAAATCCTTAAAGTAAATTTATCATTATGATTTTAGGTCTCGGTTTAGACATAGTAAAAACTTCTCGAATAGATGCGATATACAGCAAGTTAGGTAATAATTTTTTAGATCGAATTTTTGCAAAGAGTGAAATCGATAGAATGAAATATTTCTCTTCTAATAAAAAGAAATTAGAATTTTTGTCTAAAAGGTTTGCTGCTAAGGAGGCTTTTTCTAAGGCGTTAGGAGTTGGGATTGGTCAAATCAAGTTTAATGAAATTGAAATTTATAATGACCAGAATGGCAAGCCAGAAATTAGAAAAACAGCAAAAATAAATCTTCTAGTAAAAGATTTATTTACAGTTAAAGATTATCAAATTAACCTCTCTATTACTGACGATGCTGGAATTGCTCAGGCAATTGTGATTTTGAGTAAAAAATAAACCTATGACAATTAATTCTTCATATAAAATTATCGCCGATCATTTAAGGTCTACTGTTTTTTTGATTGCTGATGGTGTTATGCCATCAAATGAGGGTAGGGGGTATGTTCTGCGTCGTATTATGAGGAGGGCCATGATGCATATTCATAAATTAAATTCTAAGGATTTAAAGATGCATAAATTAGTGGCAAATTTTATTAAAAAAATGTCCAAACCTTATCCCTACCTATTAAAAACTGAAGAATTAGTTACTGAAACTATAAGAATTGAGGAGGAGAGGTTTTCAAAAACTCTAAAGAATGGCTTAGAAATATTAGAAAAAGAAGTTAGTAACATTACAGATAAAAAAAATCTATCAGGTAAAATAGCTTTTAAATTATATGATACTTATGGTTTTCCACTAGATTTAACTCAGACAATTTTAGATGAGAGAAATATTAAGGTTAATGTAGATGAGTTTGAGTCAGAGATGGAAATTCAAAAAGAAAGGGCTAGAGGAAACTGGAAAGGTAGTGGCGTTAAATCTGATAATAACATTTATTTTGAATTACAGGAGGAGTTCGGGGTTACGGAATTTTTGGGATATGAAGAGGTAAAATCAGAGGCAAAAATCATGGCAATCATAAAAGATGGTCAAAAAATTGATAAAATCGTTAAAAATGATCGAAATGTTGAAATTATTTTAGAAAAAACTCCTTTTTATGCAACTTCTGGTGGTCAAAAGGGTGATGATGGTAATATTATTTTGCTTAGTGAGATTAAAGATAGTCAGTTAATTTCTTATAGCGATTTAAGTAATGTAATTGATATTTTTGAGACCAAAAAATTCTCAAATGGCATTTTTTCTCATTTTGTTAGTGAAGTTAGGGGAGAGTTTAGGGTCGGTGACGAAGTCTTAGCTTTAGTTAATAGTAGGGATCGTCAATTTAGGTCTCAGAATCATTCTGCAACTCATTTATTACATTTTGTCTTAAGAAAGATTTTGGGAGATCATATCACTCAAAAGGGGTCAAATGTCGACATAAAATCATTAACATTTGATTTTAATCATAACCAGTCTCTAAGTTTTGAGGAGTTAATTGCCGTTGAAGATTTAGTTAATTTTTATATTCGTCAAAATAGCGAAGTTCAAACTAAAATTATGGATATCAAGGACGCTACGAAAGAGGGGGCTATGATGCTTTTTGACGAAAAATATGATAATCAAGTTAGAGTTTTGTCAATGGGTCTTGATAACGAAAATTCTATTTCAATAGAGTTGTGCGGAGGTACTCATGTTAAAAATACGGGTAATATTGGTTTGTTTAAAATTATTTCAGAAAAATCAATTGCGTCCGGAATTCGAAGAATTGAGGCTGTAACTGGTCATTTTGCTTTGGAATATTTAAGAATTAGAGAGAGAAAGCTCGATATTTTACTGAAATCTCTAAAAATTGAGCAGAAATTTGATAAAATTGATATTGATCCATCAGAGTTTCATCATCCGCAAAAAGGTTTTGATGATTTTTGCTATTTTTCTGATGAGAATTATGGACAAATTACAAGTAAAAAAGAGATTGAATCCAGTAAGATAGTTTTAAATAAAATAAGTGAATCTGGAGTAGAAAAAATAAATGAAATAAAAAGCAAGAATAAAGAAATAGAAAGGTTGCGGGCTGAAAAATTAACAGAATCAGATTCTGATTTTAAAATTGAAAAAGTTAATAACATTAATTTAGTTCATCATGTATTTAAAGATGTTGAAGCTAAGGATTTTAGAAATTTAGCAACCAAGGTAATTTCTAAAAAAGAATATAAAGAAAATTCTATAATTTTATTTTTTGCTGAAAATGAAGGTAAAATTACAGCAATTTTAGCGATTAGCAATGATTTGAGTAAAAGTTTTAATGCTGGATATTTAATAAAGGATGTGGTCATTAAGATTGGCGGTAAAGGTGGTGGTGGTAAGGCAAATTTTGCTATGGGCGGAGGAGCTAAGAGGGGGGGCGTTTTGGATGCAATAAATATTTTAAAAGAAAAAATGCTCATTAACTAAGCTAGAATTTCGGGAACACATATTGTATTAATAATTTAAATTGCTATTAAAAATGCTTAACAAACCTCTCATAACTAACATTGTAGCAATTATTTTGATAATAATTGGTTATTTTGTACCAGCCTATAATAATATTATTGTCACTATCGGAGTCTTTTCTCTTTCTGGCGCATTAACAAATTGGATTGCTGTTCACATGCTGTTTGAAAAAGTACCACTCTTATATGGTTCTGGAGTTATAATCAATAGATTTGAGGATTTTAAGGTTGCTATAAAAAACTTAATTATTGATGAGTTTTTTAATAAAAAATATATTAAAAAATTTTTTTCTGAGAATCGGGTAATTTCAGCTGAATCTATTAATAAAAAGATTGATTTTGATAGGGTTTTTGATAATCTAACTGAAACCATAATGAAATCTCAATTTGGATCAATGCTTTCAATGTTTGGTGGAAAGGAGGCTTTAGATCCTCTCAAGGAGCCAATTATTAAAAAACTACAAGAAATTATTATTGATTTCTCTCAAAATAGTGCTCTTGATAAGGATTTCTCTGATGATGTAATTTTAAAAATAGAAAAAATTATTGATAGTCGGTTACAGCAATTAACGCCAAAAATGGTTAAAAATATTATTTCTAACATGATTAAAAAACATCTTGGTTGGTTAGTTGTTTGGGGAGGTCTTTTTGGCGGTTTAATAGGGGCGGTATTTGCAATAATTTTAATAGAAGGCGCGGCTCTTTGAAGAAAGAGCTTAATGTCAGAACTCCTTTTGACGCTTTATAGGGTCTAATTGCATAAGCGGTAACGATCGGACATCTGCAACCTCTCATCTCAATGATATCAACTATCTTGTTGATTATTTTTTTAAAAAGAAAATACTAAATATTAGTAATTTTCATAAAGATCTTAATTTTTTAGCCCTTATGAATCAAGGGTTAAAAAATTATATGTCCGATCCAGTCCGTTTATGTAATCACACCCAAAGATGCTTTTTTAACAAA
>JBLHPX010000020.1:0-8971 GCA_047624545.1 Ulvibacter sp. | reverse complement strand
CTCTGCTAAATAACATTGGTAATATTGAGGAGGAAAAAATTGAAAAAGCTCATAATTTAATTCTCCATATTCCAGAAGAAATTAAAGAAGCTGCTCATGAGAGTTTCGGTTCTAGGGCTATAATTTATTGCCTACTGATTCAAAATGATGAATATTATGAAAAGCAATTAAAGATTCTTGAAGATAAGGCTGATAATGTAGTATTTAAATTAGTACAAAGATTACACCCTATTATGATGAGTATGGACAATTCTTTTCGCCTATCATTAATAGAGATGTCTGCACCAAGTCTTAAGCAATTATCAAAATCGCAATATAATATTTTTAAGAATAATGTGCTAGCTTTAATTGAGTCAGATGAAGAAGTTAGTCTTTTTGAGTGGTCACTTGCAAAAATTATATTTCATAATTTAGATGTAGAATTCAACTCAAAAATAGTAAATAAGAGCGAAAAATATAGCTTATTATCGATAAAAGATGAGGTAAGTACTTTATTGTCAATTATATCGCATAATGATAGGGTTCATGATAGTAGGAAGTGTTTTGAACTGATGGTAAGTAAAAATAATATATCTAAATTTAATTTTCTTGAAAAAAAAGATATAAAAATATCAGATTTAGATAAGGCTATGAATAAATTAGAGAGACTAAAGGTTCTTGATAAGGAAAAATTATTAAAAATGATTTCAAATTACATTGATCACGATATGAATTCATTTAGAAATTTAGAATTAATTAGGGCTATAGGAGTCGTTTTAGACTGTCCCATTACATTGATCTAAAACTTTATTCTTTCTGCTAAATTCAACTTTTAGTTTGAATAAATCGCATAACTTTTAAACCAAAGAATTTGATGTTAATTTTAACTTCTCATTTCGAACTGTAAGGTTCTAGTTTTTATTTGAGCAAAATTGCAATTAATTCTTGATTGAAAGCTAAAAATATCATTATGACAAAAGGTACACGAGAATAAATTTTTAATTCAGATGCTAAGTTCTGGTTTCTATTTTAATTAAAAATTTGTTCATTTTAAAGATAAATTTTGAAAAAGAAACGCCCAAAATTACAAACCCTTACAAATCCGAGATGTCCTTGATACCTGCCTGAAAGCCTGAGGTCGAGAGAATGTTTAGGATCATTGTTTACTCTTTTTTTTAAAAGCGCGTGTTTGTTGGTCCTGTTGCTAGTTGGCTGCCTACGCGATGGCGGTTACTATAGCAACGGCACCGTTGAATTCGCGCTGGTAATAATCCTGATCATTTTCGCCGAAGCTAGGTTCTCGACCAAGCGCGCGTGCTTGCTGAAAAAAACCTTTAGCAGCATTGCCTTGCCCAACTTTGCTGACGACTAGAGATGCTAGAAAGGGTACTTCATTTTTTGCATCTTCTACCATCATAGCCTCGAGGGCTTGCGTTACTTTTGCAATGGTTCCTGGTGGGTTAAGACCCATGGAACGAGCAAGCTTGCCATAGGTTATTGGTATCTCTGCTGCCGTCAAGCTATAGAGGTGTTGACGAATTCTATCACGCAACATTCTACTATCTGTAGCGGCTTTTGTAGCAGCGAGAGGTGCTGAGATTTCATGAGCTGTACCATCTGCTGAAATTTGGCAGGCCCAGACGCAGTTACTGGAACGTATGATAAGCCGAGTTTTCCCTATATCTATACCTGTTCCAGCTTCGGACTGACTGACAACTTCGCCAGATTGTAGGTTGGCTCTTAGGGTCTTAGTATCCATCCCCAAGCGGGGTGCGAGGTAATCTGGCAAGATCAGGAATTTCCCATCCTCAACCGTTATTACATCGTCTGGGATAGGGTTATACATAAAAGGGCTATTTAGCTGCCTCTTATCGCCTAGTCCGTCTCTGTAATAAGGAGTCTTACCGGCAGCATGGTCGGTCACATCGATGATATCTCGAACTTCGGGAACTGAAGCGCGTATCATCTTTTCTACTCCCCCGCGTAGTGTCGCAGTAGAGGATGAGCAGCCCTGACACCCCCCAGACATAAGCATGCTTACTACACCATTACACACGTCCGTCACGCTTACATTACCGCCATGCTTGGAAATAGCCGGATTGGCTTGTCTGTCGAGAACGGATTGTACTGCCAGACGAATGTCGGTGTCGGATCGGGTTTGGCTAAAGGTTTCGACACCTTCCCCCAAAGGAGTAGAATATTGCATCATAATGCTACGGATTACATCTGCAACCTTAGGCTTTAGGGTGTTCCAATTGTTAGTATTAGTCTTGGTCACAGTTATGACCGCACCAGAGACATCAACCATTTTAACCCCGGTTATAGCGAATAGTGCCTCGGCTAAAGGTGCTCCTTGGGCCGTATCTGCATCGCGGAAAGTTACTAAAGCACCTTCCTGCACATCCTTGTCCAACACAAAGCGGATGCTATCAGGATCAGCCGGTGAGGTTTCGGCTCGGATACGAAGTGGAATTGTGAGGTTAGACATCTTCAACCTCTGCGTCTGCCATGCCTCGAAGATGAATAAAGGTATAAATTCCTGACTGATGACCATCGCTGAAGCTGACTCCAATAGCATAGTTGCCAAGACTCCAGATTCGAGTTGGCACTATGTTCAGTGGCACAATTGTCGGGTCCAGAATCGGTCGCCCACTCATCTCATCGACACAAGCTGCGCAGCGGCAAGACAGACGTAAATCGCGCATGTCTATTTGTTGGTTGTAACCATCCTGCCAATGCAAGATTAGAGTGCGGTCATCGCGACGATCTAGCGCTACCGGAACCTCTGCCATGCCGTTTACATTAGCTGGGTGGTCGGAAGCCTTTGGTTTACTGGTGTCATTAGCCCAATGCCAGTCAAACGGCGTAGGAATTCCAGAGACGGCATGCGCGCGCCTAGAAAGGGTCTCGGCAATATCACGGTAGACTGCTGAAGCAGGTGCATCAGGATGAGTAATTACTAAAGGGCTTCCCTCATCACCGCAGTCCACGATCATCGGGTCAATAGGAATAGCCCCTAGAAATGGTACACCAATACTATCTGCAATTTTCGTGCCGCCGCCTTGATGGAATATATGTGTTATCTCGTGACAAGATGGACAAGTAAAACCGCTCATATTCTCGATAATACCAAGGATTGGCACCTTAACCTGCTCCATCATTCGAATGCCACGTCGGGCAATTTTTAGACTAACATCCTGTGGCGTACTGACGACAACTGCACCAGTCAGCGGAAAGCTTTGCGCTAGCGTTAGTTGTGTGTCACCAGTTCCGGGGGGTAAATCGAGGATCAGATAGTCAAGCTCGCCCCAATCCACATCGAGGATAAACATTCGTAAATATTTAGATACCATAGGGCCTCGCAGAATAGCTGGCTTGTCGTCATCGGTAAGCATGCCCATCGAGATAACTTTGATCCCATGCGCTTGTGCAGGGGTCACTTTACCCGAAGGTGACCTCGTTAGAGCTTTACCAGTCTCTATTCCCAACATTACTGGCACACTGGGACCGTAAAGGTCAGCATCCACTAGTCCAACTGCCATTCCTTTTGCCGCCAAAGCCAATGCCAGATTGGTACTGACGGTGCTTTTGCCCACACCGCCCTTGCCACTGGCTACTGCAATAATCTGCCCAAGGCGTGCTAGGCTATTATCACCAGACTCGCTGGATTTATTTTGTATCGTCATAATAATATCTCCTTTGATTTGCTACTAAGATTTTTCTGAATTAATTGGCATTTGAATAAAAATTCTTTGATTGTTATATGTGAAGACAAAGGGAAATTCTTTTGCTATTTTACCCGAATAAAGACGAAATAGCATAGAAATCACTATCTGCCCTAAAAAAATATTGACCCGACTAACTCTTAACAATAAGTCAACCACACTTGTGATACGAACACTATAACCTTGTTATCATCAGTTTTATACTTTTTTCCTAAATCTATTATATACATACCGATCCTCCTAATCATCAAATAATAAGAATTCTCTACTATTTTCTGCATTTCATTAGTTAACAACAACATTAAAACTCCTTTTAAATAGTGCTACATTATTAGTATTAACATCTTGCTGTCCTCAAATTGTCATATAGTACTAACTTAGTACCATAAATATGGAAAAGCAAGGTAATTCATATTGGGGGTTTCTTAATTATATCGTCCAAACGGACCTCTATTAATTTATTAAACCCATTTCAACTCTATCTTCACCTTCTTAAACCCTAATCAATCAAAACATCATATTTTACTAACTCATTTATCTTAGCAAAAAGCTAAATTATCATTACAAACTTAATTTGGAGCCTTGTATACAGAAATTTTCCTTGGCACATTGTTCCAATTACCAGCTTTAAAATATACAAGTTAAAACAGATTTTTTCTTTATCTTTTTATCCCTAAATCATCAACCTATTAACATAGGGAGGGAATTTTTTAATAATTTATGAATAAAAATATTTCAAAAAAAACTGCTTTAAAGATGAGGATTGGTATTATTTTAAACTATCCTCTATTTTTTGCAAAAGATCATTTGTTAAAAGATTATATCTAACTTTTTAGGAACAAGAGAACTCATAATACTATTAAATGTCCACATGCAGTTTTTTATCAGCGTTACAAAATGGGAGGGTAAGATTTTAATGAAATATTTTCACGCAAATTTGAATGATGGTGATTTTTTAAGAGGTTTTTTATTGATAAATTTATGTCAATTGAGAAACTGAATTTGTTAATAGATTGGAAAGGTATAGATTGTTTAAAAAATGGACCCTCTTCACACCGCATCTTAAATACTTGGAAAAGCATAAAAATATATCTGTTCGGGACATAATTTTTGGTGGCTATGAATTAATCTTTACCGCCAAAAAAACAAATGAGAAAAAAATTCAAGAACTATCAAACAAACTAGGAATTACTTTGACAAATATTGGAGTTTTGACTAGAAAAGTTAACAACAATAATACTGTAAAACTTTTTCATAAAAATAATGAAATCTCAATCGCAAAATTTGACTATGAACATTGAAAATAAAAAGCAATTAACCTCTGTTTGGTTTAAAGAATTGAGAGATAAAATATGTGTGCAGTTTGAGAGAATTGAAGATGAGTTTGCGGCAGTTAAGAACTTAGAGGCTGGCAAATTTAAAAGAAAAGCCTGGGATAGAGATGGTGGCGGTGGTGGCGAAATATCATTAATGAAAGGGAATGTTTTTGAAAAAGTTGGGGTAAATATTTCAACTGTATTTGGAGAATTTGGAGAAAAATTTAGAGATCAGATTCCTGGAGCTAATGAAGATCCAAGATTTTGGGCAAATGGTATTTCTTTAGTGGCGCATATGGCGTCGCCTCTAGTTCCAGCGGTTCATATGAATACGCGCTTTATTTGCACCACTAAAAGCTGGTTTGGTGGCGGCTCGGACCTAAACCCAATGTTTGAAATTGCTCAAGATACTAAAGATTTTCACGCATCCTTTAAAGATGCTTGCGATAAATATGATAAATCTTACTACCCTAAATTTAAAGCACAGTGCGATGAATATTTTTTTATAAAACATAGAAACGAAACTAGGGGAGTTGGAGGGATTTTTTATGATTATTTAAATACTGATAACTTTGAAAATGATTTTAATTTTACTAAAGATGTTGGTTTGGCTTTTTTAAATGTTTATCCAAAGCTAATTAAAAAACATATGCTTGAAAGTTGGAATGAAAAACAAAGAGAATTTCAGCTTATAAAAAGAGGAAGATATGCTGAATTTAACTTGGTTTATGATCGCGGAACAAAATTTGGCCTAATGACGAATGGCAACCCAGAAGCAATACTTATGTCGCTGCCACCCGTTGCTAAGTGGGATTAGCGCTATGATAAGAATTTATAACTACACAACGAAAACGCTAAGTTCTAGTTTCTATTTAAATAGAAACTAGAACTTAGCCTCATGCTATGAATAATTCCATGATCTTTTAGAATATTTCTTTGAGATTCTGAAGCATATTGATTACCTCTGTCGGAATGTTAAATTAATCTTTTTGTAGGCTTTCTTACTTCGTCAAAATGACATTCACTATTTTTTACCATATTATTAGATTTATTAGTATTTGATTGATTGCTTATCCATGTATGTAGAGTATTGATGTTAACCCCTAAATCTTTAGCTGTATGAGATATTGGCTGCTTTGATTCAATTTCTAATTTTATAGAAGAAGATCTAAATTCTGAAGAATAATTATTGCGTTATTTATTGGACATAATTTTTATTAATAATTGTTAAAAATCTGTCCGGTAAAGTGTAGACGCATCACTATTTTCTTGCCAATTTCTCAGGACATTAGTCACATTATTTTGATATTTTTTAATATCTTTAAGGATGTCGATTAAAAGATTGTCGTAAATATTTGTTATTATTTTATTATTCATTGCTATTTAGAGAGATTTCTTCAGCATGGAGAATCTTAAATAAAGTGAGGTATTTTAATGGTAAAAGAGGTTATCTCTACTTTAGAGACCTTGTTAAAAGATGAAGTTAAATTATTTATTAGCTTATCTAATGTTTTGGATAATTGGCATCGGTAATACAGAAATACTTTAAATAAAAAACATTAATTATATTAATTTAGAGTTTTGACTATTTTATTTTTTTATTTTAATATCTAAACCCCGCAACAATATTAATTCCTATCTTTAAATTAATTTTATGAGATTATCAAAATATTTCATTCCAACCTTGAAGGAGAACCCGGTTGATGCTAAAATCACCTCTCATCGTTTAATGATTAGGGCAGGCATGATTCGTCAGACTAATTCTGGTATTTATACGTTTTTACCTTTAGGTCTCAAGGTTTTGCAAAAAATTTCTAACATCATCAGGAAGAATATGGAAGAAATTTATTGTAATGAAATTCTAATGCCAACTATTCAGCCAAAAGAACTGTGGTCTGAATCTGGTCGTTACGATTCTTACGGTAAAGAGATGCTTAGAATGAAGGATCGTCATGATAGAGACATGCTATTTGGCCCAACTCATGAAGAGGTGGTGACCGACATTTTTCGTAAGAATATTGCAAGCTACAAGGATTTGCCAAAATCATTTTACCAGATTCAGACTAAGTTTCGTGATGAAATTCGACCTAGATTCGGCGTTATGCGTGCCAGAGAATTTATGATGAAGGATGCCTATTCTTTTGACTTAACATTTGAAGATGCCAAGAGAACCTACGATGATTTTTATAAAATTTATTTTAAAATTTTTAAAGAATTAAGTTTGGATGCAATTGCAGTAAGGGCTGATACTGGGGCAATTGGCGGAAATTTATCTCATGAATTTCATATATTAACAGAAACAGGCGAGAGTGTTATTTATTATGATAAAAATTTTGATGAATTAAAGGGTAAAATTAATCAAGACAATATTAATGAATTACAAAATCTTTACAGTGCGGCTGACGATATGTACGATCAAAAGACTTGTCCAATTGATGCTAAAAATGTTAAATCGCACCGCTCAATTGAGGTTGGTCATATTTTTTATTTTGGAGATAAATATTCTAAAGCTTTGAATGCTGCAGTTACTAATAATGAGGGTAAAAAAACCTATCCTTTAATGGGCTCTTACGGCGTTGGGGTCTCGAGATTAATTGCAGCAATCATTGAAGCTAATAATGATGAAAATGGTATTGTCTGGCCTAAAGAAGTTTCCCCTTTTGACGTTCATTTGGTTAATCTTAAGACAGAAAATAAGCAATGTTCAGAGGTTTGTGATGATTTGTATCGGAAATTAAAAGAAAGTAAAGATGTTCTTTATGACGATACAATCGCCAATATTGGTGTAAAACTATCCAATGCCGACCTAATTGGCATACCAATTCAAATTATTATTGGTCCAAAATCAATTAAAGAGGATTGTGCTGAAATAAGATATAGGAGAAGCTCAGAAAGATCTAATATTAAGCTAGATCAGGTAATTCAATTTATATCCTAGTGGTAACGATGAAAAGAAGAGGTTTTGTAATTTCAGATTTACACCTATTTACCAGTAGAGACATTAACCATGAGGGTGTAGTTGATAAAATTCGCAATAAAGCGCAAGATTCTAATTTTTGCGTTTTAAATGGTCCTGTTTTAAATCTCTAGATGAGTCATATAAAGAATCTGCAAAATGTCATTTTTATTATATTTTAGGTAATCACGATTGTGATAAAATGTTTATTTCTTAATTCATAAAACTCACTTAATTATTAATAATCATTTGTTTTTACATGGAGATCTGGCTTTGGAGGGTAGGGATCCATTTTTTAGAAAAATTTATACATCAAAAGAAATAAAGGGTCCATAACCGACAGTGCTGCTGATCAGGTGGTAATTACCGCAATCACATTGTCACTGATGTATATGGGAAATATTACGGCAATTTCTGGGTCAATCTATATACTACTATATTCATTGGTTGTGATATTTGCAATTATAAGAAATAATCTTGATATCCTATATTTATTACTTATAAGACTGAGGTTTGTAGTGTATATATGGTTATTGTTAGAGTTTTATTAATCTACCTCAGGGCATAATATATTTTAATTTGGTTGTTTAACTTTATTTTATTTATACATTTTTTAGTGGGGTTTTTTTCGATTAGGTCAAAAATTAAATAAAAGATGTATTTTATTAATAGATTTTTATTGACAAAAAAATTGTCAATTATAAGATCTAACTCTTTTCAATAATTTATTTTAAGATGAATACATATTCAGCAAAGCCATCAGAAATCAAAAGAAAGTGGTTTGCAATTGACGCTTCTGATCTAGTTTTAGGTAGAGTGTCTACTATTGTAGCAAAAATTTTAATGGGTAAGGATAAGGTTATTTATACTCCTCATTTAGATTGTGGTGATTATATGGTAATTTATAATGCCGAAAAAATTACTCTAACTGGTAAAAAATTAGCGCAAAAACATCATTATTGGCATACTGGTTATCCAGGGGGTATTAAATCTAG
>JBLHPX010000019.1:0-9001 GCA_047624545.1 Ulvibacter sp. | reverse complement strand
TGATCAGTTTATTAAGGTTGTGTTAAATACAATCTAAAATTAATTAGTTTTATCTAATTTATTGTAATTGACATCAGTAGCTATATAAGGGTGTAAAGAGAGTAAATAAATAATAGTCTTAATTATAAGTGATAATGGCGGAAAAGTCAAGTGGTAGTACCAATCATGCACTTCAATTTATCTCGACAATCTCTTTAAACCCCGTTCTAAATCTTCTTTTAAATCCTCAACATCTTCGAGGCCAATACTAATCCTAGCAAAAGATCTGTCTTGATATTTATTTTGAGTTACCGATCTTGCTCCATCAAGACTAAAAGGTAAAATCAATGATTCATATCCACCCCAAGAATAACCCATGCCAAAATAATTCAAATTATCATAAAATGTTGATAATTGCTGGGTAGAGTATTTTTTATTAAACTGAATTGTAAAAAGACCCGCTGCACCCGTAAAATCCCTTTTCCAAATATCGTGATATTCATTAGATTCTAAGGCTGGATAAAATACTTTTGACAATTGAGGCATGCTTTCTAGCCATTTTGCAATCTCTAAAGCAGAATTCTGAGATTCTTTCATTCTAACTTTCATAGTTCTCATGCCACGAAGAGTTAAGTAAGCTGAAAATGGAGAAACTGCAGTTCCCAGGGCGCGATAGGTTGCGTGAATTCTGTTATAATCCTCCTGCTCTTTGGCAATAACAGCTCCGATCATGACATCAGAGTGGCCATTAATATATTTGGTTGCCGCCAAAATTGAAATGTCAACATTATTTTCAAAAGCCTTGTAGTAAATTCCACTAGACCAAGAATTATCTAAGATAGATTTAATATTATATTTTTTTGTAACAGTTGTGATAGCCTTTATGTCAGCAATCTCAAAAGTTAATGAACCGGGACTTTCTAAAAAAATTAATTTGGTATTTTTTTGTATTAATTTTTCAATATCAATCCCGATATCAGCATCAAAATAAGTAACTTCAATACCAAAATTTTTAAGAAAATTGCTAACAATATAACGAATTGGGTAGTAACAACTATCAGAAAGCAAAATATGATCACCCTGCTTAATATAAGATAGAATGGTGGTGGAAATTGCTGCCATACCGCAAGAGGTAATAATGGCGCCAAAGCCATTCTCAATTTCAGCTAAAGAATTTTCTAAAGTAAAATTTGTCTTACTGCCATATCTGCCATATCTTAATTTAGCGATATTGGCATCTTCATTTTCTGATTCCTTATCTAATAGATCTTGATATTTATCAAAAATAATAGTTGAACTTTGATAGAGTGGGGTATTAACTACTCCAGATTGTTCGGATGGGTTGCGATAGGAGTGAATAATTCTTGTTGCCTCTCTTGCTTCTCTTTTCATCTATTATATCAATTTTTAGTCGTAGGATTTATTTCAACCCGATATTTATTTCCTAAATATTTTTCTAATTTGGACCAGATTTCTGAATAAATATCGTTTTGATACTCACTCTCTAATTTTATTAGCTTATCTTTATCGACCTCATCCCTGTTTGGCAAAACTATTTCATTTAATATTACTATATAATATACACCATCAAACGCGTTAATAGCCCTAGAAATTTCCCCCCTTTCTAAAGAAAAGATTGTCGAAGTGAGATATTCTGGATATAGTTGATTGGACCTCTTTACAAACCTCTCCTTAGTAAATTGAATATTATATTTTTTAGTTATTTTACTAATATTTGCTGGATTCTCTTTTAGTTCGACCGATATATTATAAGCCAAATCACTTAGAGCCGATTCCTTCTTTTCCTTTAATAAAAGATTCTTAATATTACCCTCAACCTCTTTAAAAGATTTTTGTCTTTCGTCAATTATTTTAGAAACAAATGCCAAATAATAGTTACCATCATCAGCAAAGATAAGTTCTGAAAATTGATCCTGATCTAAGAAAAATATATCTTCAATATAATCTTTAATTTGATTATATTCGATCCTTACCCCCTTTTCACTTATCATGTCAATATTTATTGCCGGAAGCTTTTTAATTTTAGCAAAAGGAAATTTCTTTACAAAATCTGCTACTGAATCTAATAACATTGACTCATCTTCTATTCTTGATATTTTTTCTTTTATAGCTTTGTTTGATTTGTCATTGAATAATTTATCTTTGATTTCTTTTTTTACATCTATAAAAGCCTTCTTTTTAGACTTAATGATGTTGTCAACATAGACAACGTGATAACCATAGTCACTCTGTAAGATATCACTGATATCTTTTACCTCTAATTGAAAAACTTTATCAGAGATTTTTCTAGGTAACTCACTCTTAACAACATTGAGGATAAGCTCGTTTTCCTCCTTACCAAACAATTCTTTAGCATTATTCTTAAATTGAGGTTTAATATTTTTATTTTTATTAATTTTACTTAGAAATTTTTTAGCGTCAGAAAGTTCGGAAAAAAATATGTTATATAATTTTCTTTTTTCAGGGATAATATATTTATTATTATTATTTTTATACTCTAATAAAGTTTCATCTTTAGTTATTTTAATATCCGATAGAAGGGAATTTTTTGATATTGAAATTATAGAAACATCTCTCAACTCATCAAATTTATATTTATCTTTATTATTCTTATAAAACTTCTTTATCTCTAAAGTTTTAATCTCCGGAATATTTTTTAGATTTGATTGAGAGATTTTCAATAAAGATATTTTTCTTTTTTGATTTTGAAATTGATATCTCTTTGTCAATAGATCCTGATCAACCTTCATATCTTGAATATCTAAGGCTGAAAATATGATATTAGACGATATTTTAAAATTTAACTCATCGAGATATCTTTCACTATTTAGGTTGTTAATTCTTAAGAAAGATTGAAATCTTGCCTTATCGAAATCACCGTCAGAATTTTTAAATTCGACTTGATCTAGAATTTGTTTAATGGCTAAGTCACTATTTAAATCTAAATCCATTTCAGAAATTAAATTTTTTAGAATCTCCTCTGATACAATTTGTTGCAAAACAGCATTACGAAAATTTTTAGAATCAACATATTCCAAGAGCTGTGGAGTCGGGTTTCTGCCATATAAGCTAGATTTTTTAGTTTCCAACTCTCTTTCAAAATTAATTTGATTAATTTTCTTACCATTTATTTTTGCAACCCAAGAATTATTGCTTTCAAAAACCAGGTCACTGACGCCAAATGTAATAAAGCTAAGTCCAACAAAAGATAGGAATACCTTAAAAAATATGTTATTTGTTAAGTTGCGAAATTTTTCCATAATGTAAATATATTAATAGCCATTTAAGGAGTCTCTAAAAAAACCTGTCCATGTATTTTTGTAGTCACTTTTTTACTTAGCTTTATCTTTCCTAAGTAATGCCAAAGTTTTATTAATTTTTGAAACGACAGACTTCAGACTAAAAATATGATCACTTTAGAGTCTTCAGAGGATCCTTAACTTTACCTATCCTTAAATATTGCAACATTCTTAATTTTATACAAAAATGATAAAATTATTTTATTGGAAAAACTAGAGTAAAATTACTTTCACCCCTTTTGATAATTAGAAATACTCCTTTTTTTTTATTTTTTTGTGATTTTTTAACAATCTTATTCAACGACTTAACTGATTTCAACTTAACTTGATTTATAGATAATAAAATATCTCCCTTTATAATACCTTTAGATTTGGCAATACTATTATCCTTAAGGTTTTCCACTAACAAGCCGTCTGTATCTTTGTCGTCAACCTCTTTTAGACTCATTCCAAAAATATTAAAATCAATCTCTGAAATTTTTTCTTTTTTACCCTCCTCTTCCAACTCCTCTATTCTTATTTTTACATTCTTCTTCTTTTCTAACCTAATAATACCTACCTCAACTTTTGTTCCAATTTTTGTTTTACCAACCGTCATTGGTAACTCCTTCATCTTCACAATCTCCTTACCATCAAACTTAAAAATAATATCACCTGGTAAGATACCACCCTTATCTGCAGGACTACCTTCAAAAACCTTAACAACCATTGCCCCATCAACTTCTTTTAGATTAATTGATTCCGCAATTTCTTTAGTAATTTTTTGAACGGAAACTCCTAAATATCCACGCTTAATAGATCCATTTTTTTTGAGCTCCTTAACTACGTCTTTAGCAGTATCAGAAGGTGTAGCAAAACCAATGCCAATATTACCTCCAGAAGGAGAATAAATTGCAGTTGCAATACCAATCACCTCGCCAGAAACGTTAAATAATGGACCGCCTGAATTGCCTTTATTGATAGCGGCATCGGTTTGAATAAAATCATTAATTTGACCGGCGTTAATATCGCGACCATGTGCAGAAATTATTCCAGCAGATACTGAGCCGCCAAGTCCAAAAGGATTTCCAACCGCAATTACCCACTCACCTATCTTACTTTTAGATGACTCCCCAAATTTAGTAAATTCTAACTTTTGTCTAATATTTATCTTTAAAAGAGCTATATCCGTCTTATTGTCAGCACCAATTAATTTTGCTTCTATTTTTTCGCCCTCCTGAAGAGAAATAAAAATTTCATCAGCACCATCTATGACATGATTATTAGTGACAATGTAACCATCTTCTGAAATTATAAAACCAGAGCCAGATGAGTAAGATTCCTGCTCTGAGTATTTTCGCTCCTCAAGAAGGTCTTTTAAATCCTGAAACATTGAGCCCTCTGGAAGAATTTTTAAAATTTCTTCCAAATCTTGAGATGATTTATTAATATTTTTTTTTGTAGTGGAAACGTTAACTACGGTTGGTAATAATTTTGGAACTATTTCTGAAAAGTCAACGAGCCCAACCTTAGTGATGGTGTCTTTTTTCTCTTTTGGTAGAGAATTTTTAACTGATTTATCGCCAGCCAAAATGTTATTAGAAAATAATAAGATAAATATTAGTGGTAATAATTTTATCATGACTTATTTAGAGAAGTATTTAAAAAACTCATTATTTGGAGAGACGATAACAGAACTATTTTCAGACTGAATAGCTATTTCATAAGCTTTCATAGAGCGATAAAAATCAAAAAACTCTGGATCTTTAGAAAAAGCTTTAGCAAAAATTTTATTAGACACCGCTTCACCCTGACCTTTTAAAATATTAGATTTTTTATCAGCTTCTGACAAAATTACCACCACCTCTCTATCAGACTTAGCTTTAATTCTAGTAGCTTTCTCAAAGCCTTCAGCTCGTATTTCCCTAGCCTCTTTTTCTCTAGCTGTTTGCATTCTACGATAAATTGCCTCAGAATTTTCTTTTGGCAAATTCCCACGAACAATTCTAACGTCAATAATTTCAATACCAAAAGTTTTACTTTCCTTTGCTAAAATTTCTTTAATTTTGGACATTATAACAGATCTTTTATCAGAAAGAAGATCGTGTAATGGAAATTCACCAATAATTTGACGAAGTGAGGAGTCAAAAATAGCACCAAGCCTTTTTTCGGCATTATCTTTATTTTGAACGCTGACGTAGAATTGCAAAGGATTTACAATTTTATACTTAGTAAAGGCGTCGATGATTAATCTTTTTTGATCCAGAGCGATAACCTCCTGCTCATCAATAGCTAAATCTAATATTCTTTTCTCAAAAATTACTACATTTTGAATAAAAGGAACTTTAAATTGCAAGCCAGACTCTTTTATTGTCCTCTTTTCCTCACCAAATTGTAGAATAATGGCAGACTGTCTTTGGTCTAAAATAAAAGTAGAATTAATAATTACAAAAAAAGTAATTACTAAAAATATAGCGTATTTATGTAAATTTTTCATTATCTCTTATTTAGTTCATTGATTGGTAAAAAAGGAATCATGCCAGATTTTGAAACATCCTGATCAATAATAATTTTATTGGTGTCTTTGTAGATTTTCTCCATCGTCTCAAGATATATCCTTCTTCTTGTAACTCTCTTAGCTCTAGCGTATTGACGATAAACGGCATTAAAGCGACTAGCTTGACCTTCGGCCTTAGCAATCACTTCAGATTTGTAAGCCTCAGCTTCTTGAATTTTCTTTTCAGCCTTACCTCTGGCATCAGGAATTATAGAATTGCTATAAGCTTCAGCTTTGTTAATTTCCTTTTCCTTATCGGCTCTTGCGGTCTGAACATCACGAAAAGAATCAATTACTTCGCTTGGAGGATCAACTCTTCGAAGTTGTACTAAACTAACACTCACTCCAGCTCCGTAAGAATCTAAAACCTCTTGTAATCTTACTTTTACAGAAGATTCGATTTGCTTTTTACCATCAGAAAGAGCGTTAACAATCGGTGTTTTTGCAATAATTTCTCTCATGGCGCTTTCTGCTGCCTTTCTAACGGCCAAAACAGGACTCTCTAAATTAAAAACAAAATCTTTAATATTGCTAATTTTCCACTGCACCTCAAAATCAATATCAACTATGTTTTCATCGCCAGTAAGCATTAAAGTATCTACTGGACGGTAAGATCTTTCGTTAGAATAGAATGGATTACGAGAGACTCTATTATCTGAAGAAGATGCTGAAAACTTTTCAGTGTTAATTTTAGAGACGCTTTTTTTAATAACGCGACCTAATGGATATGGAATATGATAATTAAGACCAGGCTTAGCAATCTTGTGATATTTGCCGAATAGTAAAACCAAGCCATTTTGATCAGGATTCACCTTAAAGACGCCAGAGGCAAGCCAAAGAGAGATGACAGCTAAAATAATAATTCCAAATAAAGATTTTTGCATAGGATTACTATCTTTAGGAGATTTTCCACTTCCAGAACTATTTCCGCCAAATAATTTTTTTAAAAATTCTTGTGATCCAGATAGTAAATCCTCTATACTTGGTTCACTTGATTTTTTATTATCAGATGTTTTTTTATTACCGCCATCGTAAGAACCCCAAGGGTTATCATTTTTTAATTTAGAAAAATTCATAATATGATTTTAGTTATATATCGGGTGATATGATCAATATAATAATAAATAGCTATTTTACAAGAAGTAAATTACAGGCGCGTCTGAATAATCTAGACATAGTCATATTTTTTAGGTATTTTTAGTCTATAATTTATTAATTTTTGGCGCAATCATGCGTATCATTGCGTCAGAAATTGATGATGAATATAAACTTCAAAGAGTAAAATTTTATTTTTTATTTTAAAATGAGCGTTGCTGTGCTATATTTTATTGATTATTGAAAAATAATTATGCTTAGGTTAGAATAATCTATCTAACCAAATAATATCAATTATCATTTTAAAAATAAACAGATTATAGTAAAATATTTTCGAGATAAAATCTAATATATAAAGATATGTGATATTTTTATATAGCCTTGAGGATTTTTGCTAATCTTTAGCCAAAATAGATGAAGTTAAGTTTTTTTGGTTCTTTTTAAAACCCTTTAATAATGATAATTAAAAAAATACTTAAAATAGATAAATTATGACACAAAAAAATAGAGCCGTAACAATAGCATATGGTGACGGAATAGGTCCAGAATTAATGGAATCTGCAATTAAAATTTTACAAGCAAGTGGTGCAAAATTACATTTTAATGTAATTGAAGTCGGTAAAGAAGTTTATGAAAAAGGTTTTAATTCTGGCTTGATGCCTTCTGCTTGGGAAGAGTTAAGGAGTACTAAAATTATGCTTAAGGCTCCTATCACTACTCCTCAAGGAGGTGGTTATAAAAGTCTTAACGTCACTCTTCGTAAAAAGTTGGGATTATATGCCAATGTTCGTCCAGTTACCTCACTCTATCCCTATGTTAATACTAAACATAAAAAGATGGATGTAGCCATTATCCGTGAAAATGAGGAGGATTTGTATATGGGTATTGAACATAAGCAAACCGCCAATTCTCAGCAATGTTTAAAATTAATTACTAATAGCGGTAGTGAAAAAATTATTCGCTATGCTTTTGAGTACGCTATTACAAATAATCGTAAAAAAGTTACCTGCTTTTCAAAAGACAATATTATGAAAATTACTGACGGCGCTTTTCATAGAATATTTGACGAAGTAGCAAAAGAATATTCTGACATTGAGGCGGAACATTACATTATTGACATTGGATCTGCAAGATTAGCTGCTAAGCCAGAAATCTTTGATGTAATTGTAACCAGCAATTTATATGGCGATATTATTTCCGATATTGCTGCCGAGGTTGCTGGCTCTGTGGGATTGGCAGGTTCAGCCAATATTGGTGCTGAATATGCTATGTTTGAAGCGATTCACGGTTCTGCCCCAACAATTGCCGGACAGAACAAGGCAAATCCAACTGGCCTTATTCAGGCTGCAATTATGATGCTTGTTCATATTGGCCAAATAGAGACCGCAAATAATATCAGAAACGCTTTATTTAAAACCATTGAAGATGGCATCCACACTTATGATATTTATAATGAAGGAACTAGTGTTGAAAAGGTTGGCACTAAAGAGTTTTCTGATGCGGTAATTTCAAGATTAGGACAAGTCCCAATAAAATTACCGATTTCTAACTTTAAAGAAGTTTCAGAAAATCCCATCAAAAAACCCAATATTTATAAGGAGGAGGTTGCAAAAGATAAAAAACTTATTGGCTTTGATTTATTTCTTGATTGGCAAAACGAGTTTGAAGATTTAATTTCTTTAATTAATGAGATTAAAAGCGAAAAATTAGAAGTTAAAATTATTACTGCTAAAGGTCTAATTATGTGGCCTGTAATTGATAAACAAGATCAGAATATCTATCCAAAAGGTCAAACGATTTTAAGATTTATTGGTAAGGGTATTGCTGGTAAGTCAAGCAATCAAATTATCGACACAAAAAAAACCATTAAGCATAATGATATTATTGAAATGCTTACAATCTTTGCTGACAAAGAAGTTGATTTTATTAAATATGAAGGTCTTTACACGTTTAGGGGTGAGGCTGGATATAGCTCTGCACAAGGAGAGTGAAAACTGAAAAATTTAATCTATTTTTAAAACAAACAGAGTCTGCGCTAACTGATTATAACTTTTATTTACAGTCATTTTCA
>JBLHPX010000018.1:0-9141 GCA_047624545.1 Ulvibacter sp. | reverse complement strand
AAAGAGAGGGAGGTTAAAAATAAAGAAGGTGCCGCTAATGATAGTAAGAAGTTACAAAATAGTCCTGAGGATAAAAATAGCATCACTTTTGATGTTAAAAATGCTAAAAGTCAATTAGGTAAGGTTAGAGACTTTCTTTCTAAACAAGCTAAAAATGCAAAAGAAAATATTAAAGATATTAAAAGGGAGATTTCTAATGCATTGTCATCACCCCCCGCCACAATTAATAACAATAAAGATATTAAAGTTAAGGTATTTGGCGACGATGTAATTGAGGAGGTTAGTAACATTATAAGATCAAAAGAATCTAAAAGAAAAAATAACGAATTACATCTTGAGAAATGGAATTTGGAACAAAAATATGAATTAAATAAATCCTATCCAAAGCCAGTTGCAAAGATAGCTCCAGACTTCTTAACGACAGACATACCTCCTGCATTACTATCTAGAAAATTTAGTGATCAAAACATTCATCATCCAATTTTACGTCGATATTCAGATAAGGTAGATTTGTTATTTAATGAAATTGGAATTAATGATATTAATGATTTTAATGCAATTGTAAGACAAATCTTTAATGTTAATATTTACAATGAGTTTGGTGACACTCCTTTGCTATTTGCGGTATCTCTTAAAAGACAATTAATATCTACTAGCTTACTTGCTGCTGGTGCTAATCCAGATTTAAAGAATAGCTTAGGACTGACATCTGTTAATATTGCTATTAAAATGGGTGATTATGAAATGGTAAAATTACTTGTTGAGTCTGGTGCCGATCTAGATATTAGAGATGGTTTTGGCGAAACTTATTTAATGCAAGCTGTAAGAATAGGCTACTTACCGGTAATTGATTATTTGGCTGCCAAAAATATCAACTTAAATGCAATAAATAAGAAAAATTTTTCTGCTTTTGATATAGCTAAAATGTCTAATAATAACGTCATTTTTCAATTATTATCAAAGTATAGTACGAAAAAAAGAGTTATGATTAGAAGGTCAATCATCAATGATCTGGAAGGAAAGTGGGGTGAGTCTTATCTTGAGCCAAAATCCACCTTAAAATAATTCATAATATAGGGGTTCTGATATTAAATGAGAATATATAGAAGCATAATAATTCTAGATTCTTTGAAGATTATTGTGAGTAGGGATTGGTTTGTAATAAAAACATAAAATTAATAAAATGATTATACTGATTAAATCTCTATTAAACATAATTAAATTATTTCTATTTTTTATAATTTTTTTAATCCTTTTTCCTTTTTATGAAGAGAGGAGTATTTATCTTTTTTTAAAATTTTCTGGACCAGTTTTTATTAAATTAGGTCAATTCTTATCAGTAAGACCAGATCTTGTCGGTAAAGAATTATCTGGTTTGTTATCTAGATTCCAAGATGATCTAAGACCATTTTCATCTAAAAAGGCTGTTAATTATATAGAAAGAATATATAAAAAAGACATTAATAGTATATTTAGAAATTTTAAAAGAGAGCCTGTAGCTTCAGCTTCTATTGCTCAGATTCATAAGGCAGTCTTAAAGAATGGAGTGGTTGTAGCGGTTAAAGTTTTAAGACCAAATATTGCCAAGATTATTAAAAGAGACTTACTAACCATTAAGATTGTTACTTTTATTGTAGCAATTTTTTCTAAAAATGTTAGGTCAATAAGAAGGGATGTTTTAAAGCCGTTGGAAAATATGCTGGAAAAGGAGTCTAACCTACTTCTTGAGGCGGCCTCCTCTTCTAAAATTAAAGATATTTTATCTGATTTTGATAACTTTTTAGTGCCAAAAATTTATTGGGATTTGAGTAATAAAGATATTATGGTAATGCAGTGGATTGACGGTGTTAGATTTTCTAACAAGAAGGATATGGCTGCCACAAATTTTGATAAGAAGAAAATAGCTAAAACATTAATATTGGGATTTTTTCATCAAGCCTATGATCGAGGGTTTTTTCATGCCGACATGCATCCAGGTAATTTAATTTTAACTAAGGATGGTAAGATTGCTTTAATAGATTTTGGTATTATCGGTAGTTTAGACAGGAAAATAAGAATAGCTATTACTCAGATTTTCATTAATTTTCTGCAGAGGGATTACAGAAAGGTTGCTGAACTTCATCTTGAGGCTGGGTTGATACCAAGAGACACAGATCTTAACGAGTTTGCTCTTTATTCTCGTATTTTAGGAGAATCTATAATTGATAAAAAAGTTTCTGACGTACCTTTGATTTTAATTTTTACTAAATTAATTGAGATGATTCAAAAATATAATATGAAGAGTAATGAAAATTTACTATTATTACAAAAAACAATTATTTTAATTGAAGGGGTTGCTCTATCTTTGGATAAGGATGTTAATATTTGGGAGATAGCTAAGCCATGGATGGAAGAATGGTCAAAAACCAATATTGGTTTTGATGCCAAAATAAGAGATAGTTTTTGTGAAATAGTTAATGATATAAAGACTATCGCAAAAAAGATGTCGGAAGCTAAACAGACTTCATTTTAATTTGTCATTTTTCTAGTCTTGCAAATATAAATCATATTAATATTATATCATATTAATATTATATCATATATAGAAGAATTTTAATAATTAATGATGGAAAAATTTACTAAATTAATTGCTAGAGCTGCTTATTTAGATTTGATCAATATTGATACTGATATGATTATCCCTAAGCAATTTTTAAAAACAGTCAAAAGAACCGGCCTTGGTGTCAGTTTATTTTACGAGATGAGGTACGATGAGTCTGGTAATAAAATTAATAATTTTATTTTACATCAAAATTCTTATAAAAATTCTAAAATATTAATTGCTGGTGATAATTTTGGTTGCGGCTCAAGTCGTGAGCATGCTCCTTGGTCTTTATTGGATTTTGGTATAAGGGTTATTATTTCAACCTCTTTTGCTGATATATTTTATAATAATTGCTTTAAAAATGGTATTTTACCTATTATTCTTGATGCCAATAAAGTTAGGAAGTTGATGGATGTTGCCAAAAATTCTAAAAATGAAATAACTATAGACCTTGAATTGCAAAAAATTTCTTTTAATAATGATGAAATAGAGTTTCAAATTAATGACTTTAAAAAACATTGCTTGATAAATGGTTTGGACGATATCGGCATTACATTAACTATGGAGGGCAAGATTGATGAATATGAAAACAAGGCCGGTAATTCAACCCCTTGGCTTTTTGAAAATAAAAATTAATAAATTATGACAATATTAAAAGGTAAAAAAGGTTTAATAATGGGCGTTGCTAATAGTCGTTCGATTGCTTGGGGTATAGCTGAGGTTGCTCATAAATATGGAGCAGATTTGGCATTTACTTATCAAGGAGAGGCTCTAGCAAAGAGAATAAGGCCTCTTGCTCAATCGGTTGACTCTGATATTGTTTTGCCATGTGATGTAACCGATTTAGATTCCATTAAATCTGTGTTTAAGACATTGGAAAAGAAGTGGGGGAAATTAGATTTTTTAGTTCATGCTATAGCTTACTCTGATAAGGAAGAGTTAAGAGGTAGGTATGTTGACACTACTCCAGAAAACTTTGCTAACACTATGAATATCTCGGCTTATTCTTTAGTTTCTGTTACTAAATATGCAGAAGATCTATTAAAAAAATCTGATTCTGGTAGTATTATTGCTCTTAGTTACTATGGTGCAGAAAAGGTTATTCCTCATTATAATGTTATGGGCGTAGCAAAGGCTGCTCTTGAAGCTAGTGTTAGATATCTTGCTGTTGATCTTGGTAACAGCAATATTAGGGTTAACGCTATTTCTGCTGGTCCCGTAAAAACACTTGCTGCCAGTGGTATTGGTGATTTTAAATATATTTTTAAATGGAATGAATATAACGCTCCACTGAAGAGAAACATCACCCTTGCAGATGTTGGCGGTTCTGCAGCTTACTTGCTAAGTGAGTTAGGTAGCGGAGTGACCGGTGAGGTTCTTCATGTCGATTCTGGTTATCATGTTATTGGTATGAAGGCTGTTGACGCGCCAGACCTAACGATTGAAAAAAAAGAAGTATAAACTCTACTTCTAATCAGGCTTTATAATGAATGTTATTTCTCCACCATTTTTAATTATTATATCCTCCCCTTCTGGAGCTGGCAAATCAACGATTTGCAATATGCTAATTCAGGGAAGAGAGGATATGAAATTATCAATTTCTGCTACTACTAGATTAAAACGATCAAATGAAACTGATGGTCAGGATTATTACTTTGTAACAAGGGATGAGTTTGAAGAATTAGAAACTAAAAACCAACTATTGGAATCCGCCAATATTTTTGGTAATAGATATGGTACACCTAGAAGGACAATTGATGAGTCATTTAGTAAGAACTTAAACGTGTTATTTGATATTGATTGGCAGGGAGCAAGGCAATTAAATGAAAAATTTAATAAAAATAAAATAATTAGCTTCTTTTTACTACCTCCTTCCATGAAAGAACTTAGTTTTAGATTGCAAAAACGAGCCATGGATACGGAAGATATTGTTAGAAAGAGAATGTCAGGTGCTATTGATGAAATCAGTCATTTCAATGAATATGATCATGTTATAATTAACGAAGATCTTCAAGAAACCTACGATAGAATTAACAACATAATTCGTAATACGAATAAAGAGAGAGGTAGCGATTTAAATATTGTATCTGATTTCGTTACCTCCTTAAGAGAGGAGTGGAAAAGAGATTTTATTGGTCGATAAATACTAGATTATAAATATGATGTTTAATAAATTACTGTCAGTTATTATAATCTTCCCTCTGTTGTTTATTACTTCTTGCGCAAGAATGAATGAGGATAGGGTTTCCATTAAGATTAACAGTAACCCCCCTAGGTCTCACCTTTATATCAATAATGCTTATTATGGTCAAACACCTATTGATGTATCGCTTTTACCAGATTCTGACATTAATTACAAGGCTACTATAATGGGTAAAGATTATCAAAAAACTATAGACCTTGAAACTTGGTATTCCGTAAGAGAAGGTAGGGGCGCAGAGACAACTAGGTGTGCTTTAGATGCTTTTGGTAGCATCTTAATCCTACCTATGGCATCGTTTTTATCAATAAAATGTCGAGATTTTAAACAAAAAGAATACTTTATTGACGCTTATAAGCCTTAATAACTGTACGAAAGTAACTTAAGTAATATTTTTAATCTTGAAGTAATTGGCTACGATGGCGATTAAAAACAAACTCTAAAAAATCTACCAATTAGATGAAAAATATATTATTAATCTCAATTGTTTTTTTGTTAAGCTCTTGTATGAAGTTATATAGTTATCAAGGTGGCAATACAGGAAATTTTTCACCTAGTACAGCTCCCAACGTGACTCCAACCCATGGTGGAATGGTAAATACACCTCCTCCTGCTATGTTTGAAGAAAATCAAATGCCGCCAAATTTTCAGCAGCAAACGATGCAAATGAAAAATAAATATCCTGGAGGTGGGTTTGAAAACAAATCATTACCTCCAAACTCAGCTAGTAGATACCCTCAAAATGTGCCATACCCTTATGGTATGACAAGAAAATATAAAAATTATGACGACAAAGATAAGGCTGTAGAAGATTTAGAAAGTTTATCTAAACCTCAATATAGAGGAGGTGATCATTATAAATCCAGGCAATTTCAAGAATCCCTGAATGATTAATTATATTATCCATTTTCAAGTTAAAGTGGTATAATAATGAAAGAAAATTTAATAAATAATATCAAAGAGGCTGTTGATTTTCATAATTTATCATCAGAACTTCATTCATTTTTTACTGCTGATCAGGATGTCATTATCATTGTTAAGGATATTTTAAAAAAAGATTACAGTGATTTTGAAATCAATAACATTAAAGATTCTGACTCAAATATTACATTCAACAATATCAAAAATAGTCCACATTTTGATAATTATCTAAAAAATAAGAATAAAAACGTGATGATTGCTGCTGGTGGTCCGTCTGCCGAAGAGCAAGTAGTAATCGCAGCAACTGATAAAAATATTAAGCAGAAATTTGATCAGATAATCTATTTAACTAGGAATTATTTAGAATCTAATTCTCATCATTCAACTAAGCAAATGCATAGCAGGAATAGTGCTGCACTTTATGCTAACGATCATTTTGCTGGTCATAAGTTACTTAAAAATTCTATTTTAAAATTTTTTTTTCCTAAAAAATATAATATTTCTGATATTAACTACCTCAAAATTGATATAAAATTAACTTTTGATCCAAAATTATTAAAAATTTATTTTCAAAATGAGTTCAATTGGGTTTTGCAGAAGATTAGAAAGATTCTAGGTAAAAAAACTTCCTATGATATCGACTTAGATAGTGCCAAAAAATCTCTTAAGATTCAGAGCGCTCTGGAAGAAATAAATAAAATTAATTTAAAAGTCAGCTCCTTATCAGCGATGGAGGTGGTTTTAAAAGATCAAAAAAATCACAATATTTCAAATGTTTTTTATCGAAAATTAACGCATGATCAGATTAGCAATATTTTTGGTAAAAAAAATGCAATTGATAAGGTTCTTTTATTTGATAAGGATAGTTGCTTAAGACACGATATTCACAAGGTAAATGCTAAAATAGCCAAAGATAATGGTGCTAAATGGTTAGAAAATACAGAAATTAGAGAAGTTTTAATTTATGGAAAGAGTTTGGCAGGAATAATCACCAAAGATAATAAATATATTTATTGTAACAAGTTGCATCTATCTCTTGGTTACAAGATTAAATATAAATTTGCTAAGGATATTAATTTCAATGTAAAATTATCTAAAAATATTATTGCTACAGGACTTTCTATGGTTGTAATTATTAAGAATAGTAAAAAATCACAAAATATTTTTAATTTAAGTTCGGCAATTTTATTGAATGATATTTATGTTAGTTTTATTGCTAGTGACAGTAGCTATATTTTATTAAAAATTGCTGGTGGAGCAAATATTGGCTCTGATAAGTATAAAAATTCTTATTTTTTTAATATTTTATATCATTTAAAATTATTTTTTTCTGATGATTTGTTCGGTATTTTGTCTTGCTACGCTTGCTCTCGATCTATTAATGGTCAAAATTCTACTAAATTTACCAAAATTACTGACGATATAGTTATTAGTGATGGAAAGGGCGGTAGCGGAAATAGCAAAAGATATTTCGAGGCGGCATTTGCTTTAGAATGTTTAGGGGTAGATTTTAAGATAAATTAATTTGTTATTTAACATTATATGTCTCAAAAAAATCATTACTGGTTAGATACTCTTCTTAGTAATCCTAAGGAAGATAAGTCATGGCAGGAAAGAACGAAGAGAGAAGGGGTTGTTAATTGGTGGGAAAGAGAAGATTTGCAGGAAGAGGATATACTCTCTTTAAAGACAAAACTAGCTGCCTTAGAAAGCGATCCCTCCATCAACAAAAATACCCTAGTTAGTGTTCTGGAGCAGTTAACGGAACTAAAAAAATCAGGCGACGCTTCTAGCGCTAATACGTACGAGCATGTTGTAAAAAAGATCAAAAATTGTCTTGATGAATTGCATAAAAATGAGGATAATAGAGGCACCTTAAATATTATTGATGAGGTTCTTAAACAGACATTAGAACGCTCTCTTGAGATCCAAAGAGGTATATGATCCTCTTATCTATCAATCTCGCCAAACACAAGATCTTGCGTAGAAATAATTGACACAACATCAGAAAGTAGATGACCTCTAGCCATAAAATCTAAAGCTTGTAAGTGGTAAAATCCTGGCGCCCTTAATCTTGTTCTAACTGGCTTAGAACCGCCATCAGAAATTATATAAACGCCAAATTCACCTTTTGGCGCCTCAACACAGCCGTAAGCCTCACCCTTTGGCACCTTATAACCTTCGGTATAAAGTTTAAAATGGTGAATGAGAGCTTCCATTGACTCCTTCATGTCACTTCTACTCGGTGGAGATATTTTTTTATTTTTAGATTTTATGGGACCATTCGGCATCTGCTTTATTGCCTGTTTAATGATATTAATTGATTGCTTCATTTCCTCGACCCTAATTAAATAGCGATCATAACAATCACCATTTTTACCGATAGGAACGTCAAACTCCATTTTATCGTAAACTTCATAAGGTTGAGATTTTCTTAGATCCCAAGCAACACCAGATCCACGAAGCATAGGACCAGTAAAGCCAAAATTAATAGCCTCCTCTTTTGAAACTATAGCAATGTCAACCATTCGTTGTTTGAAGATACGATTATTGGTCAATAAGGTCTCCATGTCATCGATACATTTAGGAAATTTTTCAACAAATTCAGAGATATCTTCTAATAAGCCTTTTGGTAGATCGTAATTTACTCCACCCGGTCTAAAATAAGCGGAATGCAAACGAGCTCCAGAAACTCTTTCATAAAATTCCATTAACTTTTCCCTTTCTTCAAATAGCCAAAGAAAAGGCGAGGTAGCACCAAGGTCAAGACCTTGGGTAGTAATTGCCATGATATGGTTTAGGATTCTGGTAATCTCACTGAATAAAACTCTAATATATTGTGCTCGAATAGGAACTTCAATTTTAAGTAATTTTTCAATAGCGATGCAATAAGCATGCTCTTGACACATCGGTGAAACATAATCAAGACGATCTAAATATGGTAAAGATTGGAGATAGGTTTTATGCTCCATTAGCTTTTCAGTGCCGCGATGTAATAAGCCAATATGAGGGTCTGATCTTTTAACAACTTCTCCATCTATTTCAAGAATCAATCTTAATACGCCATGAGCTGCAGGATGTTGTGGTCCAAAATTAATGGTAATATTTTTATTATTTTTATCACTCATTTAGTAGAAGTTATTTTGTTATTGTTTCAATGCTAAAGCGCACTCTTTTGGTCCAACATTTTGAAGAAAAACCCTATATATCCTGATGTATGATCTTCGGTATAATTATCTGTAAAAACTTTTCCTTTGTAAAGAAAATTATTGTAAAATCATCTCTAATCCTAGAGGAATTGCTAAATTTATCTTTTTATGACCAATATTTTCAATTTTAAAAACAGGAATATTTAAGTCACTAATGAAAACTTTTAAAATTTCTGCTAGATATCTTTTTTTATCTTCTATTTTACTAAAATCGCCAATAAAAACTG
>JBLHPX010000017.1:0-9241 GCA_047624545.1 Ulvibacter sp. | reverse complement strand
TGAGGACATACCGCCTCCCAAAATTGAAGATAAAATTTGACCAGTATAATATTGATCATCAAGATAGGAATTAGACTTAAACCCCAAAACTACATTAACCTGTTCCAATTCATTTTTTTCCTTCCTAAAATCTCCGCCTTGATAGGAAGATTTTTCAATATCAGAAATTTTACCATTATTTAAATTAGTAAAATATTTCTTAACATAATTACCAAAATCTTCCTCTGTTAAATTACCTGCAGCAGTGATACAAATATTAGAATTATGATATTTATTATTAACATAATCAACCAGATGTGAACGATCAAAATTTTTAATATTTTCTTCAGGTCCCAAAATAGAGCGACCTAATGCCTGATTAGGGAAGGCAACTTCTTGAAAATAATCAAAGATAATATCGTCAGGAGTGTCATTAGTCATGGCAATTTCTTGCAAAATAACTCCTCTTTCCTTGTTCATTTCCTCCTGATCAAAAATAGAATTTTGTAAAATATCGCTTAAAAATTCGACAGCAAATTCTGAATGTTCTTTTAAAACCTTAACATAATAAACGGTTTTTTCACGAGATGTGTAGGCATTAATTCTGCCGCCAATATTATCAAATTCTTCTGCAATTTGCTTGGCAGTACGAGTTTTGGTACCCTTAAAGGCCATATGTTCCAAAAAATGTGAAATACCATTATTTTCAAGCTCCTCATTGCGACTACCACTACCAACAAAAACGGCAATTGAAACAGACTCTACATCTGGCATATAATCGGCTGCATATCGAAGATTATTTGGTAATTTATTTATTTTCATTTTCATTATCATTATATGTTGGTAAAAATATTTTGGACATCATCATCATCCTCTAGATTATCAATTAATTTAGTAACTTTTTCCATCACCTCTTCACTAACTTCAACTTGATCTTTAGAAATCCAGCAAATTCTAGCTGATAATGGATCGCCAAATTTAGCAATTAAAGCGTCCCTAACTTCACTAAAACTTTCCAATTCACAACTAATGTGGTGCGACTCTTCAGATGACTCAACATCGCTAGCACCGACTTCAATAGCAATTTCAAACATATCATCTTCTGATGCCACTTCAATTCCATATTCAATAACACCTAAATGATCAAACATAAAATTTACCGAGCCAGTTTCACCAAGAGATCCTCCTGATTTAGAAAAAATACTTCTAACTGAAGATGCTGTTCTATTTTTATTATCAGTTAAAGACTCAACAATTACTGCTACACCATTTGGACCGTAACCTTCATAACGAATTTCTTCAAAATTATCACCATCAGTTGTTGACATTGCTTTTTTAATAGCGCCGTCAATTCTATCCTTCGGCATATTTTGCGACTTAGCAGTAATTATGGCGTTGCGAAGTCTAGGATTAAATTCTGGATCTGGATTGCCAATTTTGGCCGCAACCGTAACCTCTTTTTGTAATTTGGTAAAAAGTTTTGCTCTTTTTGCATCTTGAGCGCCTTTTCGGTGTTTTATATTTGAAAACTTAGAATGTCCTGCCATTTTATTTCTTTTTTAGATTAAAAGTGATTTTATTTTTCTAATAATTTTCTTCCTATGTCTTTTCGATAATAGCAATCAGGCCATTCTACCTTACTGACAATTTGATAAGATTTGTTAATTGCAGATTTAAAATCATCAGCCAAAGCAACGCAAGCCATGACTCTGCCGCCATCAGAAAGAATTTTGTTATTCTCTAATTTTGTACCGCAATGAAAAATAATCTCATCATCAGATAACTTATCCTCAATATCCTCAATTTCAACCCCTTTTTTATAGCTCTCAGGATAGCCATTACTCGCTAAAATAACGCAAACTGATTTTTTATTAGAAAATTCTATTGTAATTGTACTTAATTCACCATCAATCGTAGCATTAATAATGTCTAAAAGATCAGTTTCCAATCTTGGTAATATAACTTCCGCCTCTGGATCGCCAAACCTGATATTGAATTCTAATAATTTTGGACCCTCTTTTGTTAAAATAATACCAGCAAATAAAATACCAACAAAAGGACAATTTTCACTTTCCATAGCATCTAAGGTAGGCTGAATAATATTTTTTAAAATATTATTTTTAAGATCTTCATTAATAAAAGGGGATGGAGAATAAGCTCCCATACCACCAGTATTTAATCCAACATCACCATCACCTATTTTTTTGTGATCGCCTGCTGTTCCAAAAAATTTAGCATTTTTACCGTCAGAAATTGCAAAAAAACTAACTTCTTCACCTTCTAAAAATTCTTCAATAATGATTTTTTTTCCAGCAGAGCCAAATTTACCAGAAAAAATTTCATTAATAGCATTTTTAGCGTCTTCTTTTGTTTCTGAAATTATTACACCTTTTCCAGCAGCCAAGCCATCAGTTTTAATTACTGCTGGTAGGTCAATTTTATCTAAAAATTCAATGGCGTCAGAAGCCTTACTAAAAGATTGATATTTAGCGGTGGAAATATTGTATTTTTTACAAAGATCTTTCATAAAAATCTTTGAACCCTCTAATTTGGACGCCTCTTTACTTGAACCAAAAACTCTAATATTATTTTCTTGTAAAAAATCAGTTAAACCATCAACTAAAGGTTGCTCAGGACCAATTACTACCAAATTAATATCATGTTTTTGACAAAATTCAAGAATTTCTTGGTGATTATCAGAATTTATATTAGATGGAGTTGTGATTTTAGAAATTTTAGCATTAGAAGTTGCAGAAAAAATTTTATCAACCTTATTTGATTTTAATAAGGAGTAAATTATGGCATTTTCGCGACCACCAGAGCCAATTATAAGAATTTTAGTCATTATTTTGTAAATTTAGGGTTATCGCAAAAATAACTTACATCTTTGGTAAAATATTTTGGTTTTTAGATTTTGCTTTTAATCGCAGTCGTAGCTGGATGCCTCAAGATTAAAAACAAAAAGATAAAACTCAGTATGTAATACCAATTCCCATCTTTAAAATATACAAGTTAAAACAGATTTTTTCTTTATCTTTTTATCCTTAAATCATCAAAAAGCCTTACGCCCTATTAACATAGGGAGGGCATTTTTTAATAATTTATGAATAAAAATATTTCGAAAAAAACTGCTTTAAATATGGGAATTGGTATAAGTTATTTTTACTGATAATGCTTAATGCCCCATATTATAGTTTAAGTGGTACATAACCCAAATAGAACCGGCAACTAAAATAAAAATAACAATTAAACTAAAGATAAAAGAATACAAATTCCATCTTGGCTTCTCCTCATCTCCCATATGTAAAAAACAGACCAATTGAAAAATTAATTGCGTAATAGCGAAAATTACAATTGCAATAATGACTCCAATTCTATCAAAATATTGATTAGTAACGGTAAAGTAAGATGCTAAAGTTAAAATTATTGATGCAACAAAACCGATAATGTAAGATTTGTAACTTTGTGCTATATTTTTTGTTTCCATAATTTGATAATGATAAATTTATTAATATTTTTTGGATTTTAGGATTTTGTTGCCAAAAACTAATGGCTAAAAATATCTATATTTTCAAGACCTATTAAATCCAACTTACTCCTAACTTCAAGAAACCTAAAGCAATCTTTTGCTAAATTTAATTTATTTTCTTTTTCCAGCATTTTTACTAAATTATCTTCTAGGTCATGAAGGTATAGAACGTCAGATGCGGCATAATTAATTTGCTTTTTTGATAATTGATCGGCACCCCAATAAGAAGATTGTTGTTGTTTAGAAATTTCAATATTCAAAATTTCAGAAAGTAAGGATTTTAAACCATGATGATCACTATAAGTTCTAACTAATTTTGAAGCGATTTTGGTACAAAAAATATTTTCTATCTTAATGTTAAAGTTGAAATTAATCATATTGACATCAAATCTAGCAAAATGAAAAATCTTTTGAACTTGATCATTTTCTAAAATTTTACGAAGATTTGGGGAGGAAAAATCATAATCCTTTTCAAACTGTACTAAATGAGCGTTACCGTCTCCAGAAGAAATTTGAAAAACACAAAGGCGATCACTCTTAACCTTTAAACCCATAGTTTCAGTATCAATCGCGACTGATTTACCTAAATCTAAATTATCAGGAAGGTCGTTTTTATAAATAAAATTGCTCATTAATTTATTAATTTAGTTAAGACATTGTCATCAATATAATCAAGTGAATCATTAATTTCCAGCATTTCTTTTATATTACCATTGCAATGCAAAATTAAATCACAACCAGCATTAAGAGATTTTTTTACTTTCTCAGTAAAAGAACCTTGTAAAGCCTTCATCGATAAGTCATCAGTCATTATGATATTTTTAAAACCTATGTCATTCCTAATGATATCTATTATTTTTTTAGACATCGTTGCTGGATTTTGATTATCAATTTTGGAATATAAAATATGAGCTGTCATAGCAAATTTAATATCTGATAATTCCTTAAATGGTATAAAATCAGTCCTTCGCAACTCTTCCAAACTAGCATCAACTATTGGCAGTTCTAAATGGCTATCAGCAAGAGCACGACCATGACCTGGAATATGTTTAATTATTGGAAAAATTCCATTATCAAGATGAGCGTTAGAAATAACCCTACCTAAATCGCTAATTTGTTTAGAATTTTTACCAAAGGAGCGACATTTAACAATGTCATGAGTATCTTCAAAATTAATATCTAAAATTGGCGTGCAATTACTATTAATACCAACTTCCTTAAGATCATTACTGAGGTCTGTAAAATTTTCATAACATTTTTTACGGGCTAAATCGGGATTTTCTAAATAAAGATTAGCGAAATATTCTCCGGAAGGATATTTTTTCCAATTTGGCTCAGACATTCTTTGCACCCTACCCCCCTCTTGATCAATTAAGATAAAAATATTTTGACCACAAAGATCTTTCAGAGAGTCAGTTAGTTTTTTTACCTGTTTTTTATCTCGAATATTTCTGGCAAACAAAATAAAACCAACCGGCATTACTTTTTTAAAGAAAGTTATCTCCTCAAAATTCAATTCTAATGATGTTAAGCCAAAAATTACTGATTTTTTCATAACTTTATATTAAAATAGCTAATTGATAAAAAATAACCGCCACAATATAAGCGATGGAGGTTGACCAGATCGCGCTTAATATAGCCCATTTTTTACCAATTTCTTTTTTAGATGTAACCAGCGCCGTCATACAAGGAGAATAAAGCAAGATAAATAATAGAAAAGCAAAAGCGCCTATTTTACCGTTAAACTTTTCTCTCATACTCTTAAAAGTAGAAATTTTAACCTCTTGCTTTTGTGATTCGATCTCCAAATTTTTAATATTGTCAATTCTTATTCCTATGGGGTCGGTAATTTTATTAGAAAGGTCAATTAGATTGTTATTAAGAGTTGTAAAAGCTAATCTAAAATCAGAGAAAAAATTATAGTCACTATTGTCACTTTCCGAATCTTGATTACCATAAAGATTATCTAAAGTTCCTACCAAAACTTCCTTGGCAAACATGCCAGTAAAAATGCCAACCACGGCCTGCCAATTATCCTCTTCGATACCCATTGGATAAAAAATTGGTGCCGTAGCTTTACCAACCTTAGAGAGGATAGAATTTTCATTATTTTTTTGAAAAGAGAAATCGGTTCCAAAAGAATTTAACATGGTCAGGACAATAATTATTGGAATAAGATTTTTTCCAGTGCTGAAGATAAAGTTTTTAACTTTTATATAGCTATCCTTAATAATAATGCCAAATTTCGGCATGGAAAAGGGCGGTAAATCTAAGATCATACTTCCAGATTCACTCTTTACGAAACTTCTATTTAGAATAAATCCTGTAATTATGGCTAAAATTAATCCAGTTAAATATAGTAAAAAAATAATATTCTGTCCATTTTCTGGAAAAAATGCCGCAGCAAACAAGATATAAATTGGCATCTTAGCACCACAAGAAACAAAAGGTAACATAAAATTTGTTATTACCCTATGTTTAAAATTTTTCATAGTTCTGGTGCTCATAATAGCTGGTACTGTGCAACCAAAACCCATAGCAAGCGAAACAAAACTTTTGTCAGGAAGTCCTGCCAATTTAGTGAATCTCCTCGAAATAAAGGCCAGTCTTGTCATATAGCCTGTATTTTCTAGTAAATTTAAAAACAAATATAAAAAGAAAATAATTGGAATAAAATTACATAAGGTTTTAATAGCACCCCCAACACCGTGAGAAAGGATGATTATTAATGATTTAGGGAAATTTAAAGAAGAAAAAATAATTTCAGTAAAATCAACGAAAATCGAGCCAGCGATAATATCAAAAAAATCGATGAAAGAACCTCCAAGATTAATAGCAAAGAAGAACATTAAATAAAGCGTTGCTAAAAAAACAAATATTCCAACAAAAGGATTCATAATTATATGATCAATTTTATCGGAAATATTACGAGTAAAGATGGAGTCTTTTCTTAAAATTGAAGCAAGGATAGTATTAATAAACTTATAACGATCATTGATAATATTAAAGTCAATTTTGTCCCCAGAATTTTGAGAAATCATTTTTTTTTCTTCAGCAGTAAATTTAGATTTTGATTCTAATTTAATTTTTGATTCTTTTAAATATTCTAAAGTTTGCCATTTATTAAGATTGGTTTTTTTAGAAATTACGTCAGTTGCTTCGTTAATTTTTTTATTAAATTCTACCCCCCTTTTTGGTAGATTTTTATTTTTACAGATATCAACAATAGCGCTTTTTAATTCGTTAATATTACCATCCTTAGAGCTGATTTTAACAATTTTAATGCCAAATATTTCTGACAAACGATTGATATCAATAAAAATTTTAGCTTTATCATGTAAATCTATCATATTTAAAACCAAAATCATTGGCTTATTGAGATCAATTAATTCTGTAGTCAAAAAGAGTGATTTTTCTAGATTTGAAGAATCGACAATATTAAGAAAAACTTGATCTTCATTTTCTATGATATTTTTTTGAGAAATTTTTTCATCCTCAGATTTAGAAATTGCAGAATCAAGAGAATAAATTCCTGGTAGATCAAGGATTTGATATTCTTTATCCTTCTCTTTAAAAAAACCATATTTTTTATCAATAGTAACGCCAGACCAATTACCAGTTTTTTGATTTTTTCCAGTTAAGAGATTAAAAATTGTAGATTTTCCAGCATTCGGATTACCAATTAAGGTAATTTGTGGAAATTTTTGATGCATTTAGTGACAGAATATTTTGCTAGCAATGTCAGAAGATAGAACTAACCTCATATTATCTTTAGCAATTATCACCGCATCGCGATATTTTTGTAAAATTCTTACCTTAGAACCAACACCAAAATTCATCACCATCAATTGATGATTATCATTGGACGACTCCTCTAAAGCAGAAATCACTAAATCTTGGTTAATATTTGCTGCAAAAAGATTTTTCATATCATTAAAATTTTAAAAATTATGATAATGATTATCAATAACAATTTGTCAATAGTCAAGATATATTCATAAATTTTGGTATGCATCATAGTAAACCTTCCTTAGTTTGGCGCAACCCCCACCAAAATCAAAAATTTTGCTGGGGGTTATATTAATAAAACTATATTTTTAGAACTACTTGACATTCTATTACCATATAATGATGTGATTTTATTTGATTTTATGTATCTTTCAGGCAGAATATTTAAGAAAGCTAAGATAGGTTCTTTAAATTAAAATAATAAAAATGAAATTAGAAATTAAAAACATCTCCAATCTTGGAGTTGGAATTGCTATTAGCGAGGAAGTAGGAAAAAAAAATAACAAAATATTTGTCAGCAAAACTGTCACTGGAGACGAAATAGAAGCTAGAATAACTAAGCAATCTAATAAATTTACGGTAGCTAAATTAGAAAAAATTATTAAAAAAAGTGATTTACGACAAGATGCTGAATGTGAATATTTTGACAGATGCGGAGGATGTTCATTGCAACATTTAAAAGATGATTTTTATCTAGACTTTAAAAAGAAGAACATCTCTGAAGCAATCGCAAGAAATAACCTAGACTTCAATGATGAAATTAAATTTATTGAAATTGGTAAAAATTCACGTCGTCGTGTTAGTTTCCACGTTACTAATGACAATAATTTAGGATTCTTTCAGGAAAACAGTAATGAATTGGTAAAAATTTCAAATTGCTTAATGTTAGAAAAAGACTTGAGCGATTTAATTCCAGATTTGCAAAATCTTTTAAATAATCTTCCATCTGGAATTATTAACTCAATATCAATTTGTAAATTTGACAATGTCTTAGATGTAGTTTTTGGGTTTAAGAAGCTTGAAATATCGCTTGAGGTTAGTGAAAAATTATCCGAATTTGCAGAAAAAAATGGCAATGTTAATTTAAGCTCAAAATTTACCACGAATATCACGCCAATATTTCAAAAATTTAAACCACGGATAAGTCTAGGAGAAATTAATATCGACTTACCAAATGGTGTTTTTTTACAAGCAACCAAAAAAGGACAGGAGGCTATTATTAAACAAATATCAGAATTTGTTAAAAATAATAAAATCGAAAATGTCGTAGACATATATTCTGGAATTGGAACTTACGGATTCTCAATCTTAGATAATGTCTCTAAAATAAGCGCATTTGAAGGCGAGAGAAGAATGGTAAATGTTATTAATAAAAATGCCAAATCTAACATAATATCTCATAAAATTGAGGCATTTAAAAGAGATTTAGATTCCAATCCATTACAGGAAGACGAGTTGCACGGCTTTGATTTAGCGATAATTAATCCACCAAGGAATGGAGCTAGATATCAATCTTTAAAATTAGCAAAATCATCTATTAGAAATATTATTATGGTCTCATGTGACTTAGTGACATTTGCCAGAGATGCTAAAATATTAATTGATAGCGGGTTTAAAATTGATAAATTAACTTCCATAGATCAATTTTATTACACTTCTCATATTGAGTTGGTCGCAATCTTTACGAAAGAATTAAACTTACAAATATCTGGTGGAAAGTAAAATTCTTATTAAGAATAAAACAGAAATGGCAAATTTTGCCAGAAAAATAGCAAGAAATTGCCCTAAAAACCAAATTATTGCATTAAATGGAACATTAGGATCTGGAAAAACATTCTTTGCTCAAAATTTTATTTTAGAATTAATGGCTGAAAAGGAGGAGGTAACAAGTCCAACTTTTAGCATTTACCATCATTATATCTCAAAAGATAAAATTAATATCTA
>JBLHPX010000016.1:0-9353 GCA_047624545.1 Ulvibacter sp. | reverse complement strand
AACTATTAAAAGAAAATAACATTAATGTTATAAATATTTCTGACTTCACTTCATTTCCAGAAATTCTATCTGGCAGAGTAAAGACTCTTCATCCAAAAATTCATGGTGCATTATTAGCAATTCCAGAAAATAAGCAGCATATAAAAGAGGCTAATGAAAACGAAATAAAATCAATTGATTTAACAATTATAAATCTCTACCCCTTTATGGATCATATTAAAAAAGGCTCTAGCCCCGATTTAATTCGTGAAAATATTGATATTGGAGGACCGTCAATGATACGTTCTACTGCAAAAAATTATTACTATAAAACAATTATTACGGATATAGCTGATTACCCAAAATTACAAGAACAGATTAATAACAATGATGGTTATACAGATTTAAAATTTAGAGAAGATATGGCAAAAAAAGCTTTCTCTTTAACGGCTAGCTATGACTCTAACATTGCTAATTGGTTTAATAGGGGTGAAAAAGATGCTGGTAATAAATTATTAATATCTGGGGAGCTGAAGCAAGAACTTAGATATGGAGAAAATTCTCACCAAAAAGCTAGAATTTATCAAGATAACTTTTTTGAAGAGGGAATTGCCTACGCTAAGCAATTACAAGGCAAGGATTTAAGTTACAATAACTTTAACGATTCTGATGCGGCACTATCTATTGTAGCAGAATTTGACAATCCAACTTCTGTTATAGTGAAACACGCCAACCCATGTGGAGTTGCAACATGCTCAAATAACCATATATTAAGTGCCTATAAAAAGTCTCTTAATGCCGACTCCAAAAGTGCTTTTGGCGGTATTGTTGCCTTAAATAGAAAAGTTGAAAAGGATTTGGCTGAAGAAATTAGTAAAATATTTTTTGAGGTTATTATTGCTCCTGATTTCTCTAAAGATGCGTTGGAAATTTTTGCAAAAAAGAAAAATCTACGCTTATTAAAAATAAACCCCAACAACTCTAAGCAAAAGATTGAAGTTAAAACAATCTCTGGTGGATTTTTAACTCAAAACGTGAATAATAAAATTCTTACCAAACATGACCTTAGATTAGCATCTAGTACAAAAATTATTGATAAGGATCTAGAGGAATTGGTTTTTGCTATGAAAACATGTAAACATGTTAAGTCAAATGCCATAGTAGTTAGTAGTAATTTTCAAACAATTGGCATAGGATGTGGACAACAAAATAGAGTTGATTCTGTTGAAATTGCTTGTAAAAAATCATTAAATTTTACATATACTAATAAATTTTTAGCCTCAGATGCATTCTTTCCTTTTGCTGATAATATAGAGATTGCAGCAAAATATGGAATCAAAGCAATTGTAGCTCCCTCTGGATCTATTAGAGATGAAGAGGTTATTGAAGCTTGTAATAAGAATAATATTGCTATTTACTTTTTAGAAACAAGACATTTTAAGCATTAAAAAGAGTTCCTGAAGAATTTGCTATGGTCATGTTAAGACCCTTATACAACTGATTTTATCTCAAAAATATTTTGATAATTTGTGCTGCAACAATTACAATCTTTGAATATAAATAGATGACTTAAATTTTAAGATAAAAAGAATTATTAAATTTACTCTTAATATCGAGATATATTTAGATAAATTTTATGATTATTTTTTGTTTAAAAGATAAGTTATATATTTATATTCAAAGATTAGGGTTGATATTTTGCTATTTTCCATCCTCATATATATGATACCAAATTTTATCTTCAAAATAAACTCACCTCACAAACACAATGATAATATTAAAAAAGGGCGCCTAATATTTATATATTTTTTAATATTAATATCTTTTTTTTTAATTTTATCAAAAATGTTTTATCTCGCTATAACTGGTGATAAAGTAGTTGTTAACGCATCCTATGACCCAAAGAAAGTTATAGTAAGAGGAGATATAACTGATAGAAATGGTACAATTATTGCCACCGACCTTAAAACCAAGTCACTCTATATTGACAAAATATTAGTTAAAAACGAGGAAATAGTATCAAAAAAAATAAGCGAGATACTTCCAGAAATATCTTATGATAAAATCTTGCACAAGATAACGTCAAGAAAAAGTTCAAAGTGGGTTTTAATTAAAAAAAATATCTCACCAAAAGAGCAGCAATTAATTAAAAGCCTTAATTTACCTGGAGTTGTTTTTGAAAATGACATGACCAGAATATACCCACATAAATCTCTTTTTAGTCATATCGTAGGATATGTTGATTTAGATAGAAAAGGACTCTCTGGTATGGAAATGCAATATAATAAAAAACTAACAAAAGGTAAGGATCTGAAGTTAGCGGTAGATTTAAAAATTCAAGACATCCTTACTAGAGAAATTTACACATCTTTTAAAAAAAACAAGTCTGACGCTGCTGCTGGAATTGTAATAGATGTCAATAATGGAGAAATATTAGCGTTAACTAGTCTTCCAAACTTTAATCTAAATCAACAAAATAAAGCAAGCTCTAAACAAAAATTTAATAGGATTACGTATGGATTATATGAACTAGGATCAATATTAAAGATCATCACCAACACAATTGCTTTTGAAGAAAATTTAATAAAACCAACTGATGTCTTTAATATTGAAGATGCTATTAAATATAATGAATTTACCATCAAAGACGCTTATAAAACAAAAAATGAAATGGATGTTAGGGAAATATTTGTTTATTCATCAAATATAGGCACAGTTAAGATAGCAAAAAAAATTGGCAAAAAAATACAAAAAGAGTATTTTAAAAAATTTAACCTTCTAGATAGAGTAAAAACTGATTTCCCTGCCCTCGGAAAAACAATATTTCCTAAAAAATGGCGTGATATAAATCTATATACCATATCATATGGTCATGGAATAGCTATTACACCGCTTCACATTGCTTCGCTAGTTGCGGCAATTGTTAATGATGGCAAATATTATGCCCCATCTTTTATTAAAAAAGATGTCAATAATGATAATCAGAAACCAATAATAAAAAAAATTACATCAGAAATAATTAGGTCATTCATGGAAGATACAGTAAAATATGGGACTGGAAAGGAATCTTATCTGGAAAATTATAAAATTGGTGGTAAAACTGGTACTGCAAATAAAGCGGCTTTTGGAAGATACGACAAATCTCAAACAATATCATCATTTATTGCGGCATTTCCTATAGATAAACCTAAATATCTGATCTTTGTAATGTTTGACAATCCAAAGACTAAGTTTAAGGCTGGCGGATTAATAGCTGCTCCAGTTGTAAAAGGTATTATAAAAAAAATAATTACATATTAAAAATGATAGAACATAAGGAAAATCAAATTTATGGCACAACAATATTGTCGGTTAGAAAAAATGGTAAGGTTGCAATTGCTGGAGATGGTCAGGTCTCCTTTGGAAATACCATCTTAAAATCTTGCGCCAAAAAAGTTAGAAAATTAGGAAATGGCGATATTATAGCTGGTTTTGCCGGAGCAACGGCTGACGCCTTTACTTTGTTTGAAAGGTTAGAAGAAAAATTAGAAAGATATCCGAATCAACTTACAAGAGCTTGTGTCGAGTTAGCAAAAGATTGGAGATGTGATAAATATTTAAGAAAATTGGAGGCAATGTTGATAGTAATTGACAAAGAAACTTCACTTGTTTTAACTGGTAATGGTGACGTTTTGGAGCCGGAAGATGGTATAGTCGCTATTGGATCTGGTGGTAATTTTGCATTATGCGCTGCCAAAGCTTTAAAAGATTCAGACATGGACTCTGAAGAGATTGTAAAAAAGGCCATGAAAATAGCTGCTGACGTTTGCATCTACACTAATAATAATCTAGTTATAGAAACTATATAATGTTTAGAATATTTTTTATTATAATTTTTATCTTATTTTCTAAAGTTATTTTTGCTGAAATAAGTTTGACAATTGATGATTTAGAAATTCCAAAATTTAATATCCTATTTCAATGGTGTGATGATGAAGGAGATAAAGAGTCTCAATTAATTATTAAAAAAATTAAAAAAAATTTAAATAGTACCGACTTATTTAACATAGAAAATTCAGAAAAAAAAGAAATATACAAAATAAAAGATGAGGTAAGTAATGAAGAGATTATATTGTATAACAAATATTCTGAAGATGGAATAGACGTCCTACTTCATTGTAGGCAATCATTAGATATAGGAATCGATAGAAGCTATATAAAGATTAATTTTAAATTGTGGGATGTCTTAGATGAAGAGGAGTTTTTATCACAAAATAATATCTATAGTAATAATTCTTCAGAAATAGCAAACTTAATTTCTGACAAAATATTCACATCAATTGTTAGAGAAAAAAAAGGGCATTTTAATAGTAAAATAGCCTATGTGTCTGAAAGCGGTAACATTAGGGATAGAAAAAAAAAGATAGCGACAATTAACTTTGATGGTACTGGATTAAAATATCTTACAAATGGGAAAAATTTAGCTTTAACGCCAAAATTTACTAATGATCCAAATAAATTAATGATTCTCTTATATTACAAGAATACCCCATCTCTATTTACCGTAAATACCGAACTAAATACAATTCAAAAGTTAAGTAGCTTCAATGGAACCACTATGTCAGCTAGTGCACACCCAAGTAATCCTAATTTGGTAATATTCTCTGCCATAAATAATAATGGCAATAGCGACATATATTCTGTAGATCAGATTACCGCCATTAACAAAAGATTGACATTTTCCAAGTCAATTGAAGCAACAGCATCATTTTCCCCAGATGGAAAAGACATTATTTTTACTTCCGATAGGTCGGGAAGGCAAGAAATCTATCAGATGGATATTAGCGGCAGAAATGTTAAAAAAATTAGCAATAATAACGGTGATTACTCAAAACCTGCTTGGTCTCCTGATGGCTCATTAATTGCCTTTACTAAAATTATCAAAGGTAAGTTTGTTATCGGAATTATGACTAGTGACGGCTATAATGAGAGAATATTAACCTCTGGCTATGTTGCGGAAGGTGTGAGCTGGTCACCAAATAGTAGATACCTAATATATTCTAAAAAAAATGGCCCATTTGGAGAGGCGTCAATTCCTAAATTATATGTGATTGACGTGGTAACGGGGTACGAAAAAAAATTCCCAACACCGGCAAATGAAGGTGCAACTGATCCAGACTGGATAGGGCTAGATTAACGAAAGACATAGAAAACTTACCAACGCAACTTTAGACTCTTCTAAATATTAAAATAATATGATAAATAAATACAAAACACATAATTGCAACGAACTAAACATTAAAAATATTGACGAAAAGATAGTTTTATCTGGGTGGTTAAATTCAAAAAGAGATCATGGTAGTTTACTTTTCTTAGACCTTAGAGATTCCACGGGATTAGTGCAATGCGTTATTGATTCCGACCCAAATCATAAGTTTGAATTAGACTTTGATGGTAAAATTAACAAAGAAGCTGCCGCCCTAATCCAGGAAAAATGTAAAAACGAAGAGTCCAACAAGTCAGAAACCAAAGATAATAACGCTGGTAATCATAATTTTGTTGCAAGTTCAAAAATTCGACTAGAATCGGTAGTCACAATCGAAGGTGTCGTTATTAAAAGGAACTCAGAAGCAATAAATAAAAAACTAGCAACGGGAGAAGTTGAGGTAAAAATTTCAAAAATTAAAATTGAGTCCTTTTCTGAACAGATTCCTTTTCAAATAAATGATGAGAATGGAAATTATCCTGAAGATCTTCGCTTAAAATATCGCTTCCTAGATCTGCGTCGTAAAAAAGTTGCCAATAACATTAAACTTCGCTCCAAAGTTGTCTCTTTTATTAGAAAAGAGATGACAGAGGGTGGATTTTTAGAAATTCAAACTCCAATCCTAACTGCATCGTCACCAGAAGGAGCTAGAGATTACTTGGTACCATCAAGACTAAATCCTGGTAAATTTTATGCCCTACCCCAAGCGCCACAGCAATTTAAACAGCTTTTAATGGTCAGTGGCTTTGATAAATATTTTCAGATTGCTCCATGCTTTAGAGATGAAGACCTTAGAGCTGATAGATCCCCAGAATTTTATCAATTAGATCTTGAAATGTCTTTTGTTGAGCAAGAAGATGTATTTACCGCTGTTGAACCCTTGTTAAAATCAATTTTTAATAAATTTGGAACTAAAAAAACTTCTGCCGAGAATTTTGAAAGAATAACCTACAAGGATTCAATTCTTAAATATGGTAGTGACAAGCCCGATCTTCGTAATCCAATTATTATATCAGAGGGAACTGAAATTTTTAAAGATTCTGGCTTTGGAATTTTTGCTAGAGCCATTAAAAATGGACAGATAATTAGAGCAATTCCAGCGCCTAATTGCTCTTCAAAACCCCGCTCTTTCTTCGATAAAACAATAGAATTTGCAATTGCTAATGGTGCTGGTGGACTAGCTTACATCATTTTTGATGAAAATGGAGCTGCTAAAGGTCCTATCGCTAAGTTTCTATCAGAAGAAAAATTAACATTACTAAAAGAATCTGCCCAACTTAATTCTGGCGACGCAGTATTTTTCTCTTGTGGTAGCGAATTAGAAGCTGCCAAAATTGCAGGATTAGTAAGAACTAAATTAGCAGAAGATTTAAAATTAATTGATGAATCAATCTATAAATTTTGCTGGATTATTGACTTCCCAATGTATGAAATTAACTCAGAGACTGGAAAAATTGACTTCTCTCATAACCCGTTTTCAATGCCGCAAGGGGAAATGCAAACTTTAAAAAGCGAGGATCCTTTGGAAATTAAGGCCTATCAATACGATATTATTTGTAATGGCATCGAGTTATCTTCTGGCGCTATTAGAAATCATAAACCAGAAATTATGTATAAAGCTTTTGAAATTGCAGGTTATAATAAGGAAGATGTTGAAAGGGAGTTTGGCACTATGTTAAATGCCTTTAAATATGGTGCACCTCCTCATGGCGGTATTGCTCCTGGAATTGATAGGATTATCATGCTTTTAGCAGATGAACCAAACATTCGCGAAGTAATTGCCTTTCCTATGAATGGCAAAGCTCAAGATTTACTAATGGATGCTCCAGCAAAAATTAATCATAAAAATCTTAGGGGGCTTTATATCAAAAGCACTTTTGAAGAAAAAAATAAAGAATAATAAAGAGGAGATAATGGCGGTCTATACTAAATTAAATTTTGAACAAATTAATGATTTTCTTACCAAAAATTACAATATTGGTTCGTTAGAAGATTTTAAAGAGATTGTTGCAGGCATTGATAATAGCAATTATATTATTCAAACCAATCAAGATAAATTTATTTTTACCATCTTTGAAAGTAGAATAAAAAAAGAAGATTTGCCATTTTTTATGAATTTAAAAAATCACCTATCTTCTCAAAACGTCTCTTGTCCTAAGCCAATTTTTAATAATAACAAAAAAATTATTAGCGATGTTGGAGGAAAATCTGCCTCAATAGTTAGTTTTTTATCAGGAGTAACATTGTTACCACAAAAAAATGGCCTTTATAATAATATCAATAATAAGCATTGCTCTCAAATTGGAGAAATTACAGCTAAAATGCAACAATATGGTGTAAATTTTTCTAAAAATAGAGTAAATGACCTTAATTTTTCACATTTAAAAAAGTTGTTTAACAAAATTGACAACAAAATTGAAGATTATCGCCCAGGATTAAAAAAAGAAATTACAAAATATATTGATTTTCTTGATCAAGAATGGGATTTAAACTTACCATCTGGACCATGTCACCTAGATTTATTTCCCGATAATGTCTTTTTTGATAAAAACAATAATCTATCAGGAGTAATTGATTTTTACTTTGCTGCCAACGATCTTTTTGTCTACGATCTAGCTATTAATATTAACGCCTGGTGTTTTGACGGAGATAATAAGTTTTGCCAAGAAAAGTACGATTCCTTACTTGATTCCTATCAGGAAATACAAAAATTAACTCAAAAAGAAAAAACTTTCCTACCAACCGCCCTGCTTTGCGCCTCACTTCGATTCTTACTAACAAGGTTTTATGATTATTTTAATACCCCAAAAGACTCCTTGGTCAATATCAAAGATCCTGATGAATATCTAGAAAAAATTAGATTTTTTAGTGGGCATTTTCACGAACAAACGCAACATAAACAAATTTAGTCCCAATTCTTTATGATCACTGAATTTCAGCTTTTAATTTTATCCAATTAAAATGAGTGGAGTTCATTAGGACTGGTTTTGTAATTTTAGCTATGTCTTTTAAAATCTACTTTAATATTTTTTTTAAATTTATTAAACTTTTATTTTAAAAAGCATAATAGAGAGTTAAATTCTAATATCTAACAGAACAAATCATATATAATTTTTCATTAACTATAAATAAAAAAATTATTATGATTGAAAATAACGTTAAAACTAGAAAATTTAAGCACCTAACTTTACAAGATAGGTAGATAATATTTCATATGAGATTTATTGAAAAAAAGACGCTCCAAGCTAAATTCTATTAGATATTAGAATTTAGCATATCTGATAATTGTATAAATAATTTATCTGTATGAGCCGCTAGATTGATTAAGTACCCAAGACTTATGATCTCGTACCACATTATTAGGAATAATAGCATCTTTAGTGCATCTACCCCATATTTCTTCTTGTATTAACCTTAATCCTTCCATTTTATTATCCAAAACTGCTTGACTTATATTTCCATCACGATGATCTGCCATTGATCCACTCATTTTTTCCCAATTGTTCTTTAAATCTTTCAAAGGTTTTTCTCCTATAAGAAATTTATTAATTTCTGGTATTATATGCTGTAATTCAGGTCTTGTCAGTATTTCTATTAATTTTGGATCAATATTCTTTTTTGATTCTGGACTACAAGAGTTAAATAAATATTTTAATATTTCTAATGGATTCACAATTAATTTTGATAAATATTTAATAATTTAGATTTGTTTAGAGTTAATATAGAGGAATTTAAGAATATGACTTATGAAACTTGACAATTAGCATTACTCTTTATAAAAAGTTTTGACAATAAAAATACTAATAATCCCATCAAGATTCCTGGAGCTACTTCATAAATATATCCGTCCAATTTAAATATTTTCCAAGCAACAATTGTTAACACTCCTGAAACAGAAATTACTATTGCTAGTTTTTCGGATGGTTTACCACCAAGTGCATAAATTATTAGAAGTGGCGCAAAAGATGCAGCCAAAACTGACCACGAAATCAGAACTAAACTAAAGACACTCTCATTACCGTAAAGAGCGATTATTAATGCTACTAACGTAACAAAAACTGTCACCAACTTAGTCATTAAGTAAGATAGTTTTTTTCCACTCTTAAAATCACAAGTAACAGCAGCTGTG
>JBLHPX010000015.1:0-9354 GCA_047624545.1 Ulvibacter sp. | reverse complement strand
AAATAATGGACCAATAATAATTTTTATACCTCTACTAACGATATCCCTAACTGCCTTTCTTGTGCCGAACTCAGTTCCCTTACTGTCGAAAATCACCAACTCAATTCTTTTTTTAGGATCGTTCTCATGTAGAGATAGATGTGCAGCACTTAATAAATCATTGCCAATATTGCTATACTTTCCTGTTAATGGCAATAATATTGCAACCTTGGTCTTTCTTTTAAAGATGGCATCTAGAAATCCGCCATCATAGGATTCAAATTTTTTCTTAACATCCTGACTAAGAACTATATCATCTGGTATCTCAACAAGATTTGATGTCTTGCAGGAGAATAAAAAAAGAAAGACTATTAAGAATTGTTTCATTTTACTTTTTATTTGTGAGTTGCTTCAATCTAGACGCAGTTCTTTGAAAGAGATCAGATAATAAACCATCATGATATATTTTATCAATCGAATTTTGTGATAAAATAATTAATTTTATATTATTTTCGTAAGCCTCGTCAATAAACGAAATAAACCTCTTAGTTTCATTATTATAATGATTACCTAACTCGGGTATATTTTTAATAAAAACGATGTTAAAATATTTACAAATCTCTATGAAATCCACAACCCCTAAATTATCACCAAAAAAATTTTCAAAATCAATTAGCGCAATATTATGGTGACTATCTTTAATGATAATTTTTCTACCCAACACGCTCTTTGTCCATATTTTCATTTTAGCTCCAGACAAACTACCTTCCAAAACTTGATTGAACAACTTTTTGTTAAAATTATTTATTGGGTATAAAAAATTACTATCGAGATCTATGTTAGAAGATCGATAATCCTTCTTACCATCTAAATTCAATATCTGACATTCGTTAAACAAAGTATCTTTGACAAATTCTAAAAAATATTGCCTCTGAATACCGTCCTTATATAAATTTAAAGGGTGTGAATTTGAAGTAAAAATTACTAAAATATTTTTTTTAAAAATACATTTAAAAACGTCACTTAAAATCATAGCATCGACAATGTCATGAATCTGAAACTCGTCTAAACATAAAACCCTAGCGTCCCCCAAGATGTTACTAATAGTAATCTCTAAGACATTCTTCTTCCTGCTGGAGTCAGACCTGATATCATGTAGCTCCCTATGTATAGTTTGTACAAAATCATTAAAGTGAAAATATTTCTTCTCTTTTTTAATTAAATTAAAAAAATAACTCATCAACATAGACTTACCCCTCCCTACTTGACCATAAATATAAAGACTTTGAGGCCCTTTCGGGGCAAATATTCTACCATAAATACTCTTTTTTTTATTAGACGATGCAGATAGTTTTTCTAATTCCTGAAAAACAAGTACCTGGTTCTTATCGAGAGTAAATATTTTGGAATTAAAAAATAACTGCATTTACTATGATAAGAATTGGTACAGTTCACCCGAGTCAATTAACTTAAAATTCTTACCCTGTTTATCTAAATCCATACTCTGTATTATATCTAACTCCTTCTGAGTGGGAACAATAGAAATAATAATTACCTCAGTGTCGGGATCAACAACTCTTCTTTTTACAAAATAAGAGTGAATATTTTCTAAATATTTTGGATTAGAAAGGTAGTTAAAATATTTTCGCACCCTGTCACAAAAAATATCTTTAGCATCACTCTGATTTTCTACAGAAGAGTTCCTTCTAAATTCCCGAATAAATTGTAATAATTTAGTGTCAATTATTATATTAAGACTTTGTCTTTTAACGAAAAAAGAAAAGGGTAGAATTTTAACCTCTGAAGCAACCAAAGAGTGACTAAAATAATCAATTTCAGACTTAATGTTGTGCGACTGCAGAATATATTCTATATAATTATGATGTTCACTGATATTTAAAATTTTGGATTTAGATCTTTTAAACTCAATTGCAGGAATATCCAATTGATGATAATGTAAATAATCAATCTGATTAGAAATTTTTGTAAGATAATCGTATATCTTGTCGGTTCTTTGGTCTAGATCTTTTTTTATATCTTTATTCTCAATTTTAATAGAATCTTCTGGATGAGGATTTTCTAATAAATGTTTTTTACTCTCATATTCCAAAACAACTCCTTTTCTTACTGCAATCTCATCCTCTAACCTATCCTCATAAAACCTTAACTCTTCATCAACAATTTTTTTATATTTATAAAATTTAAATAAAATAAATGCTGACAGAGCTACTAATATTAAAATTACTGAGATATAGATAAACATTAGATTGATTTAAAATTTAGAAGAATCTTTGAGATTGACGTAATGATAAATTATATATTTAACAACTCAAGAAATATGAAAATCAACTATTTATATCCATTTTTATCTTTGTATATATGCTAAATGATATTCTAATAAATTGCATAATTATCAATTAATCTTACTCCGTCAATGTTAGCAGAAATAAAAATTCTATATTTTTTATTAGGATCAAATTTATAACATAAATCTAAGTTATCTTCATCCCTAATCTCCAAATAAACTATACTATCAAAACCAACTCCTACTAAATATTTCATATGCAACCGTAACAAATTATCTATATTAATTTTATTATTTTCTAAAATTTGACTCTTAATATGACATAAGGTTGTAAAAATATTGTTAGCTATTTTTTTGGCGCTTCTACTTAAGCGTAAATTGCGAGAAGAGAGAGCTAGCCCAGAATCCTCTCTAATCGTTTCAATTCCAATAATTTCTGTATCGATATTGAACTCCTGTACCAATCTTTTGATAATAAAAAATTGCTGAAAATCTTTTAATCCAAAAAAAGTAACATCTGGATTTGTGATTGAAAATAACTTTACCATTATAAGAGCGACGCCACCAAAATGATTTAATCTATCTTTGCCGCACAAGACTTTGTCAATACCTCCCATGTCAATTGATATTGAATAATTTTCTGGATAAATTTCGTCATCACTTGGACAAAAGACCGCATCAACCCCTACTTTCTGCAACCTATTTAAATCATCAGACAGGTATCTTGGATATTTATTGTAATCTGCTTTTTGATTAAATTGTTTTTTGTTGATAAAAATACTAACAATAACAAATTCTGACTCTATCTTAGCTTCTTCAATTAACCTTAAATGACCCTTATGCAAAGATCCCATCGTCGGTACTAAAGAAATTTTCTTACCACTATGTTTTGCATTAGTGACAACTGAGCGAACCTCCTTTATTGTTTGACAAACATTAAGCATCTGATTATTGAATTGAAATCTTTTGAGTATTTTATTAATTGTAATTTTTGCTTTTCAAATATATTGATCACGTCATCTTCCATATTTACTCCTATCTCTAATATTAAAAAAGATTTTTCATGTAAAAAATTACCAATATTTTCTGCAATCTCTCTGTAGCAGTTAAGACCGTCTGAACCGCCATCTAACGCCACCATTGGCTCAAAATTCTTAATTTCTGTTTGTAAATTGTCAATATCTTTGCTTTTGATATAAGGCGGATTGGATATAATAATATCAAATTTCTGCCTCTCTAAATTCTCAAACCAATCAGAATGAACAAATTGGACTCTATTATTTAGATTTAATTTGATAGCATTCTTCTTGGCAACATTTATTGACTTTGTGTTAATATCAACACCAACAGCTCTGGAGTTTGGAATATTTTTTAGGATAGAAAGTACTAAACATCCAGAACCAACGCCTAATTCCAAAATATTTATAGATTTTTCACTAGCGCCACCATTTAACGCCGTTAATACTTCGTCAATTAATAGTTCAGAATCCGGTCTTGGATCTAAAACATTTTGATTAACATCAAAATCAATAGAGTAAAACTCTCTCTTGCCAATAATATGGGATATAGGTTCGCCACTTAACCTTCTTTGTAATGCAATTTTAATATTTTCTAGGGATTTTTTATCTGGATATATATCTCTACCTTTTAAGATTATATCTTCTTTCGATAAGTTTAGAAATCGAGATATCAATATATTAGATTCGATTTTTGGCAGAGGTATATTGGATAGGCTTAATATATTCTCAACATTTTTGTTTAAAATGGCTATAGAATCTTTAGTGGTTAGATTCATTGCGCAAAAACACCTTCAAACATTTTAAGAACATCTTGAAATGCTATATTATTAATGATAAATATTTTCCCAGGGTCACTCTCAATGCGGAACACATCTCTACCCACTGCTGTTGATTTATTATTTTTTGCAAGATTATTTAAAAGAACCTCTATCTTTAAGTTATAATCTTCCATATACTTTACAAAATCTTCTTCAGACCTGAATTGACCAGGCATTACCAAGCTCAAGTCATTAAAAATATCAGCAGAATTTTCCTTAACTGAGTCAATTAGAAAGCTTAACATAAACTCCTTATTAAGAAGAACTGTGTTAAAATCAAAAATACCGGCATCGTAGCTGCCAGCAGTAGAAATAGAAAATTTTGGAGTTGACAATTCTAACTTATCAATCTTTATTTTGTCTGGCAGTTTCGCAGAAAAATTAGCATCTGAGTTGACATAAGAGTGACTATATTCCAGATCAATCCTGGATTCCATCACGTCTGAAGAGGTCAATTTGCTATAATTATTTGATGAAAATTTAATATCAGAAATTATTTCATTGTCAATATTGTTGATACTATACATTAAATCAATATCCCTTATCTCGAAAACGGGACTTAAAGCGTCAAATATCTCCATATCAGGAGACTTAACAACCAAATTAGAAACGTTTTTATCAGCAAATTTAGCTAAAATTAGTGTTTTTGGATCTAATTTAACTATAAATTCTTGATCTTGGTTTAATATTTTTACGTCACCATCAACAGATATTTGAAATTCATCAGAAAACAAAGAAGAGCTTATTACGACGTGATCGAGGTGGATCTTGTACTTTTCTTTCCCACTTAGAGATATATTCTTTATTTCAATAGCCGGACTAGGTATAAATTTATAATTATACCCCTTAGCTTTAAATCCAAAATTATCTTCAAAATATTCTATGCTGTACTTTAACACGAGAAACTTATATACCAATAAGGATCCAACTACGACAATGATAGAGATTATAGCTAATAATAATTTTAAATTTCTCTTGAAGAAGCTACTTTTTTTAATGTTTTTTATGTTCATGATTTATGATATATTACGAGTTTCGTCAGGAACTTCGACCACTATCCCGTCTAAATCTTCACTTAATACGATCTGACAACCAAGTCTTGAGGTTTTTGTTAAGCCAAAAGCTAGGTCAAGCATATCTTCTTCATCCTCCGAAGGTTCAGATAATTTGTTAAAGTATTCGTCATCAACAATAACATGACATGTGGAGCAGGCAAGAGAGCCTTCGCAAGCACCCTCGAGATCAACGTCATTATTGTGTGCCGCCTCTAATATTGTAGTACCGACAGGAACGTCAAGTTTAACTATATTGCCCTTGATAAGAAAATTTATATTTACGGTTTGACTCATTTTTTTTATAATATATAATTATTATTGTAAAATTTTATTTCAAAAAAGATTCTATATGTCGATTACTATTATGTAATATTCAATTTAGTTATTCAATCAAACAAGATCTGAAAAATCAAATATATTTTGTAAATTTAAGGTTGACAAGAGTTTTTTTAAAATTATCATTGTTAATTCGTCCAAAAAATGACAATTAAATACATAATTACTAAAATTATATAAATACAATGTTTGCAATATTAAAGACTGGAGGTAAGCAATATAAGGTTGCCAAAGATGACGTTATACAAATTGAAAAGCTAGACTATAGCGAGGGTGATTCGGTTAAATTAACCGAAATCCTGTTAATAGAGAAGGATGGTGGTGACGTATTATTTGGAGCGCCCTTTATTGATGGTGGCGTTGTAGAAGGTCAAGTTGTTAAGAATTATAAAGATAAAAAGGTTATAATTTTTAAAAAAAGGAGGAGGCAAAATTCTAGAAGGAAAAATGGCCATCGCCAAACTAAAACTGAATTAAAAATAACTGATATTAAATTTAATTAGATATGTCAACTAAGAAAGCGGGCGGTAGCTCGAGAAACGGAAGAGATTCAGCTGGTCGTAGACTAGGAATCAAGCTATTTGGCGGTCAATATGCAATAGCCGGAAATATTATTGCAAGACAGAGGGGTACGAAATGGCACCCTGGTAGCAATACTGGAATGGGAAAAGATCACACGATTTTTGCATTAATTAATGGTTTTGTAAAATTCGTTAAGTTTGGCGCATCAAATAAAGTCAGAATAGAAGTTGTTCCTGCAGAAAAAAATTAATATAATTTTAGAAAAATAAATAGCAGAAACATTGTTTAACAACATAGTAAGTAGCAGTTACATAATTCAATATATCTTATTTTTCGGACTTCCTGCTATCCTTTGTTACTTATCAACAGCTAAATATATTAAATTTAGTCAAAAAAACTCTCTATTTCAGCCAATCAGGCAAGAAGGTCCAAAACTACATATAAAAACTAAACAAAAAACCCCAACCTTTGGAGGATTATTTATAGTTCTTTCGGTTGTAATTACCAATATCTTACTGTCCGACCTAACAAATACCTACCTTCTATCAGTATTATTTATTCTAATGTCATTTTCTGCTATTGGCTTTGTTGATGATTATATAAAAGTTATAAAAAAAAATAGCTTAGGATGTAAGGGTAGTATTAAGTTGGTAATACAATTTTCTTTAGTCCTGTCTGCTATCTTTTTCTTAGGAATTAATAATCCAATCTTCTGGTCTGGAGAGGTTTCAATACCATTTAGCAACATATCTATCAATATCGGCACTTTATACTTTTTATTTGCAGGAATTGTAGTTGTAGGATCGGCCAACGCTACCAACCTCACCGATGGTCTTGATGGTTTAGTCTCAGTACCCATTATCTTTAACTCCACAGCTTTAATTGCCATTATTTTTAGCCTCAATGAATCTGAAATAAAAGAATTTTATCCGCTAATATTACTAGGATATTCTTTAATTGCTTCCGTTGCGACATTCTTTATATTCAATAAATACCCAGCTAAAATTTTTATGGGAGATGTTGGTAGTTTAGCAATAGGTGCAACCCTCGGCATTATCGCCATTATAATTAAAAAAGAATTGGCTTTTGCGATAATCACCCTATTATTCATAATAGAGGCATTATCAGTTATAATTCAGGTTGGATCTTATAAAATTTGGAAAAAAAGAATCTTCTTAATGACTCCAATTCATCACCACTTTGAAAAAATGGGATGGTCAGAACAAAAGGTTGTAAAAATCTTTTGGTTAGTATCACTTCTTGCTTCTATAGTTGGATTTGCATCTAACTAAGGATCTGCGTAAGAATAACTCATATTTTATTGAAATATGAGTTATTCTTACGCAGATCCTAAATTAAACTTGAATATTCTTCCTACTATATTTTAGTAAAATTATACACAACAATGAAAGAAAGAGTTTATCTTTACGACTCCACCTTAAGAGATGGAGGTCAAACCAGCACTATCAATTTTAGCGCTAGTGATAAGAAAAAAATTGCCATAGAATTAGATAGGACAGGAATAGACTATATTGAAGGTGGTTGGCCTGGAGCAAACCAAACTGATGACGAGTTTTTTTCTGACTTACCGAAATTAAATAATTCTAAATTTACTGCTTTTGGCATGACAAATCGTCATTCAGTAGCTGCCCATGAAGATAAGTCATTAAATAAATTAATTGCAAGTAATGTAGAAGCGGTGTGCATCGTTGGTAAATCTTGGGATTTTCATTTAAAAAATGCCCTAAACATTACGGAGAAACAAAATTTATCTATGATTTCTGACTCAATTTCTTACATTAGACAAAGTGGAAAAGAAGCTATATTTGATGCTGAACATTTTTTTGATGGCTACAAGTCAAATCCAGAATTTTCTTTAAAATGTCTAGAATCCGCCTATAAATCAGGTGCTAGATGGGTTGTGCTGTGTGATACTAATGGCGGTACATTACCATATGAAATTTATGATATCATATTAGAAGTTAAAAAAATTATTCCACATATTCACCTTGGAATTCACTGTCATAATGATGGCGGAGTTGCTGTTGCCAACTCAATTGCCGCAGTTAAAGCTGGAGTTCGTCAAGTTCAAGGAACCTTAAATGGTCTTGGTGAAAGATGTGGTAATGCAGATTTAATTAGCCTAATTCCTAATTTAATGTTAAAGATGGGCTTTGATGTCGGTATCAAAGAAGAAAACCTTAAAAATCTTTGTTATACTTCATACTTCTTAGACGACCTACTTAATAGATCTCGCGATAATTTTGCTCCTTTTGTTGGTAAATTTGCCTTTGCTCACAAGGGAGGTCTTCACGTTTCTGCTATTAATAAAAACTCTAAATCTTATGAACATATAGAGCCGCACTTAGTTGGCAACAAAAGAAGGATAATGATCTCTGATCAAGCAGGGAGATCAAATGTAATATCTAAAATTAAAGAAATTGGCCTAGAAATTGACAATAAAAATAAAATTATAAATGATCTAGTTGAGGAGGTAAAATTACTTGAAAGCCAAGGTTATGCCTACGATAATGCTGATGCTAGTTTTGAAATTTTAGTAAAAAAATCTCTAAATATTATACCGAATTATTTTCAATTAAAGTCATTCAAAATTTTTGATGAATTAAAGGACATTGAGGATAAAAATATTATCTCAAAAGCAGAAATAGAAGTTGTGATTGATAATAAAATTAAAAAAACCAGCGCCTATGGCGAAGGACCAATCAACGCTCTGGACAAAGCTTTAAGGTTAGTATTGTCAGAAAAATATCCAATCTTAGATAAAATATCACTAAATGATTACAAGGTAATGATTTTAAATTCTTCAGATGGTACGAAAGCAAAAACTCGTGTTGAAATTAGGTCTACAGATCAAAATGGCTCAGAATGGACTACAGTTGGGGTCTCAAAAAATATTGTTGAAGCATCATTTAAAGCTTTAAGAGATAGTATTAATTACAAATTATCTAAAGACTTAATAGGGTAAGTTCTAAATTCTATTCGAACAATATGATATAATTTTTATTATTTTTTAAAAATTTCTTTATTTTAAGAAAAATATTTTAAGGATAAATTTTTAAAAGACACGACTAAAATTACAAACCAGAGATATATCAGAGAGTCCAAATTTCCAATCAATAAAACATTATCCAATTTTAACTTCGAAAATCTTACAATAGATAAGTAAAAAATCATTAATTTATCAAATAATGATGATTGGGTAAAAAATAGTGAAAATATCTTATTATTTGGCCCAAGCGGAGTTGGAAAAACTCACTTAGCATCTGCTATTGCAAGATCTATGATAGAGAAAGGATTTA
>JBLHPX010000014.1:0-9395 GCA_047624545.1 Ulvibacter sp. | reverse complement strand
CTCTCTACCTGTCCATTAGTCCAAGGATGTCTAAACTTTGTTAATCTATGTTTAATTCCATTTAATCTGCAAATTAAATCAAAATCATGAAATTTCTTTGGTCTCAAAGACTTTAATAGCAATCTGTAGGTAAACTGGGCTCCGTTATCTGTTAAGATGGTATGTATCTTATATGGACATTCATCAATAACTGTTTCTAGAAATATTTTAGAATTCTCTATGGTTTGATTTTTATATAGTCTAACTATGGCAAATTTACTAATTCTGTCGATTGCAACAAAAAGATAAAATTTATTATTTTTTTCTAAAATAATTTCCGTGATATCAATATGGAAATAACCAATTTCATAATCTTTGAATTTCTTTTTTTCTATATTCCCCCCTTCTAGGTTTGGTAGAACACTAAGGTCGTTTCTTTTTAAGCATCTATGCAGGTTACTTCTTGTTAATTTTGGGATAGAATCTTTTAAAGCAATAAAACAGTCATCTAGCGGTAAATTAGAAGATTTTCTAAAAATACAGATTGCCTGCTCTTCTGTTGGAGTTAAGACAGTTCTTAGTTTTTTAGATCCCATCGGCTTATCTAGAACGTCATCTCTGTTTTTCCATTTTAAAATAGTTTTAAAATTAACATTATGTTCTTTCGCTAAGACACGGATGCTCTTTTTAGAGTTTTGAATTTCCTTTCTGATGGCGATCGTAGTCTTGGCGCGTGCATGTAAAATTTGTACCATAAATCTGAAATATTAATGTAACGATATTGAAAATTAAATTGCTTAATATTATTAATAGTTGCACAATTTAATTTGTCAAATACTATTCCACTACTCAAAGGGACTATACAGCTACCTATACTTTTAATATAAGCAGCTCAAGGCGGTTTGAAGCCGCTATGTATGTAGAGGCTTCAAACCCACTTGTATTAAGAATACGTCCTTTCTATTGTGTTTTTTAATAGATTATTTAGAATAAATATCAGAGAGTCCAAACTTCCAATCAATAAAATATTATCCAATTTTAACTTCGAAAATCTTACAATAGATAAGCAAAAAATTATTAATTTATCAAATAATGATGATTGGGTAAAAAATAGTGAAAATATCTTATTATTTGGCCCAAGCAAAGTTGGAAAAACTCACTTAGCATCTGCTATTGCAAGATCTATGATAGAGAAAGGATTTAGAGTTAAATTTAGCTCCACAATAGCCATGATGCAGCAATTACAGAAGGCTAAAAGAGATTTAACTCTAATGGATGAATTATCAAAATTAGATAAATACAATAGATGAGAAGCATCTATGAAGGTGAATACCCCATTCATGTAACCTTTTTCTCTTAATTAATCTTTTGGAATGTTAAAGATTGTAGATAGTCTTTTGGCTCCAACTCTTCTTCTAGCATTGGTAAATACTCTGTAATTTGGAGTTTTTTCAACTAATCCGAAGTTACAAAACCATTTATCTGAATTGGTGTCTGCTAAATATCTTTCCAACTCTCTATCGCTTAAATCCTCTGTGAATTGAATTAGAGGACATAAGAATAATGTGAATGCACCAAATCCCTTGTGATCCGAATTTATTTCTATTTTTTCTACCTCATTCTTGATATCAGAAAAATCCCACAAATCTTTAAATTTTCTGTAAATATGATTGCTTGATACCAACTCTTCTAATGTTACCATTTCTATTTATGAGGACATGTCTAAAATTCTTTTATATTTGTATAATTAAGTAATAATAAAACAGCGACTAAGCTATATAAATACTAGCTCAATTGCTGTTTTAGGCAAGTAAAATGTTAAAGAATTAAAGGGTTGGATGAGTTTGGTTTGGGACAGGCCCAGAAGATGAGATTGGCATAAAATTCCTTGGTTTAAAAATTATAGATTTTGTTCGAATTGGGGGTTGAGTTTAGCCCCTTCCTTAAAGTGTGGATCCGTAGGATAGCTAGTGTAGAGAAGATTCTCACGATCATACTTTGGGATTATTTTTGGATCTATATTTTTAAAGTTTATTTAGTAATTTTACACTTGATAAAGCTATTTTTCCAAGTAAAATAACTTTTTATATCAAAACCAACCTTAAGATTAGAAATAATTTTTACTGGTACTTCGTTGCTAATAATCATATGACTCAAGAAACCTTCTTTGGCTTTAAAAAAATTAATTTTTCTGAAAAAGAGGATTTAGTTAAAAATGTTTTTAATTCAGTAGCCTCCAATTATGACATAATGAATGACTTAATGAGTTTTGGCGCTCATCGTCACTGGAAAGATGAAATGGTTAAGGAATTACATTTTAGACCCACAAAACCATATAAAATCCTTGATGTTGCCGGAGGAACTGGCGACGTCTCTCTTCGTATTCTTAAAAAAATGCAAAATCAAAAAATCGAAGGTGAAATTGAAATTTTAGATATTAACTCTGAAATGATAAAATACTGCCAAGAAAAAATGATTAATAAAAATATTTTAAATAAATTTCAATTTACCGTTGCTAGTGGACAAAATTTACCACATGAAGACAATTCTATTGATTTTTACACTATTGCCTTTGGTATTAGAAACTTTACCGATATAAAAAAAGGCTTAGATGAGGCAAAAAGAGTGTTAAAAACGGGTGGAAAATTTATTTGTCTAGAGTTTTCGAAGGTAAATAACGATATTTTAAGAAAATTCTATGAATTATATTCCTTCAATATTGTTCCAAAAATTGGTCAATTAGTGGCAAAAGATAAGGATTCTTATCAATATCTGGTTGAATCTATTGAAAAATTTCCAAAACAAGAAGAATTTAAAAAAATGATAGAAGAAGCTGGTTTTCACAATGTCGATTATTACAATCTATCTTTTGGCACTTGCGCTATTCACGTTGGAACCGTTTAAATTAACTTAATTATGAAGAAAATCTTAATCATTTCCGCTAATTTTTATCAAGATATCTCTGAAATGCTAATTGTCGGGGCTGTGCAGGAGTTAAAAGATAATAATTTTGATTATGAATTGATTAATACCTTGGGTGCCTTAGAAATTCCAGCAATTATCTCTATGGCAGTAAAATCTAATAAGTTTTCTGGTTTTATTGCATTAGGCGCTGTAATTAGGGGTGAAACCACGCATTATGATTATGTTTGTAGCGAGGTAATGAGAGGAATTAATAATTTGGCCATTAACCAACAGTTGGCCATTGGCAACTCAATCTTAACTTGCGAAAATAAACAGCAGGCAATTGTAAGGGCTGACATCAAGCAAAAAAATAAAGGCGGATTTGCTGCGAAAGTTTGTTTAGAGACGATTAAAATTAAAGAAAATATATTATAAAATGCAATTTATTGATGAAGCAAAAATATCTATAGAATCTGGTAAGGGAGGAAATGGTTGTGTTAGTTTTAGGAGAGAAAAATTTATCGCTAGAGGAGGGCCTAATGGTGGCGATGGTGGTAGAGGTGGCGACGTCATCATTAAGGCTACTAAACATCTAAATACCTTGATTGATTTTCGTTTTAAACAGCAATTTAAAGCGGAAAATGGTGGTAGCGGAATGGGTCAAAATCGCTTTGGTCCAGGAGGAAACGATCTAATTATTGAGGTTCCGATTGGAACGGAAATCACTGATGAATCTGGCGAGAATACGCTTTGCGATATTACTGAAGATGATCAGGAAGTTACTCTTGCAAAGGGCGGTAAGGGTGGAGTTGGCAATTTTCACTTTAAAAGTTCCACTAATCGCTCCCCTCAAAGAGCAACTGACGGTGAAGATGCTATTAGTTTTTTTATAAAATTAAAATTAAAATTAATTTCTGATATTGCTTTAGTTGGTTTACCAAATGCTGGAAAATCTAGCTTTATTTCAGCCGTTACTAAGGCTAAGCCAAAAATTGCTGATTATCCATTCACCACTTTAAGACCTCAATTAGGAGTTGCCTATCTTGATAATCAAAGTTTTGTTATTGCCGATATTCCTGGATTAATTAAAGATGCTAGCATCGGAAAGGGTCTAGGGCATCGCTTTTTAAAGCATATTGAGAGATCTAATTTAATTTTACACTTAATTGATATTTCTGATGAAAACATTATTAAAAATTATCTTACAATTAAGGAGGAGCTTAAAAAATATAGTAAAAATACTAGTAAAAAGAAAGAAATTATTGTTTTAAATAAATGTGATTTATTAGAAGGTGAAGAAGTTGAAGAAAAAATTCAAGAATTAAGGACTATCATTAAAAGAAAGAAAATTTTTACCATTTCTGTTACCAAAAAAGAAGGTTTAATCGAAGTTTTAAGGGAAATTTTAAAAAAAATATCAATAGAATCTGCTCTCAAAAAATAAACCTACACCACATCCTTTTACTCAAAACTCCCCCTGTAATGTGGCGTAGTTAAATTAGCTTTACTGCTTTGGTGGGGTAAGCGAATGAGTTAGATTGTCAAGCGTCAGTTGTGATGTCCGGTTTTTGGGTAAATTTTAGATAATTTTTTTAACTTCTTTCACTCTGTTTTTGTCAAGATCGTTTGATGAATTTTGCTTTTCTAAGTCTTTTAATAAAGCCTCTTCTTCTAAAGATTTTTTTATCATATTGAGTAACATCAAAGTTCATCTATAATTCTACAACGATCTATAGGCCTACCAATTGTAGATTACGGTTATAATGTTGAAAATATTTCAGCTCACTTGTTAAATGTACATTTAAAGATAGAAATTGGTACTATTTGTTTAAGATATATATTTTTTTATTAATTATGAATATTAGTAACTTATCCCCCTCAAATATTTGGGGGAATTACTTAGTGGATGAGTTTAAAAAAGATTATATGCTAAAACTAGAATCTTTCTTAAAAAAAGAATATGATAGTAAAAGATCTATTTATCCCACTAAGTCTGAAATATTCTCAAGCTTTAATTTAACCCCCCTAAATAAGGTAAAGGTCGTTATAATAGGTCAAGATCCATATCATGGTAAAAATCAGGCTCACGGTCTTTGTTTTTCAGTTAAGCCAAATGTTAAAATACCTCCCTCTCTAAAAAATATCTATAAAGAATTAAAATCTGATCTTAATTTAGAGGAGTCAGATCATGGCTTTCTTGAATCATGGGCTAAAAATGGCGTTCTAATGCTTAATAGCATCTTAACTGTTGAACATTCTATACCAGCCTCACATAAGGGTAGGGGGTGGGAAATACTCACTGATAAGGTGATAGATATACTTAATGATGAATGTAAAAATTTAGTTTTTCTATTGTGGGGCAATCATGCACAAAAAAAAGCTACGAATGTTGATCGAAATAAACATTTGGTTTTAGAATCTTCACATCCTAGCCCTCTTTCTGCCTATAGGGGTTTTTTAGGTTGTAAACACTTTTCTAAAACTAATAATTATCTTATTAATTGTAATATAAAGCCGATTGACTGGTTTTTGCAACCCACCTCACATTTGAATATTACCAACTAAAAGTCAAAAAAAATTGCTTTAAAGATGAGAATTGGCATTAATATGAAAATTAATATGAGATTCGATGAAGCTTGATATGAAATAATAACTATGATCATAATCTTCTCTAAAATTCATCTCAATAGGCTGACCATGTTCTTTACAAACCTCCACTAAATTCTCCGTTAAAAGATTATGAGCAAATTCATCATGAGTTCCTTGGTCTATTAGAATTTTACGTGGATGCTTCTTACCAGATTTTATCAATTCACAAGAATCATATTTTTTCCAAAGATCTTCATTTTTTTCCCCTAAGTAACCTCTAAAAGCATTTCTTCCCCAATCAACATTAATCGGATTGGAAAGTGGGGCAAATGCAGAAATTGAGTGATATTTCTCAGGAAAAGTTAGTCCAATAATAAGCGCCCCATGTCCTCCCATTGAATGGCCTGATATTGATATATTATCAGGTAGGATGGAAAATTCTTTTAAAATCATCTCATATAAATCAATCGATACATAATCAAACATATTGTAATGATTCTTATACCCCTCGGTAAGAGAATTAATATAAAAACCAGCTCCAGAACCAAAATCATAAGAATCATGTTCTGCGTGCAGATCAAACCCCCTAGGAGAGGTATCTGGACATATTATCATAGTATTTGTGTCCTTTAAATATTTTTGTACTCCAGATTTTGTGATAAAATTTTCCTCCGTGCAGGTAAGGCCAGATAACCAGACAATACAGCTATCAATTTTTTTTGATTCTGGAATAAAGGTAGAAAATTTCATTAATCCAGCATTAGATTTGGAAAGATGTTGCCAAAAACTAGTCTTCCCGCCAAATGTTTTATTTTCTTTTATTAATTTAATCATTTTTTTAAAAAGTTACAACTGAGCGAATAGATTTTCCCTCATGCATATATTTAAAAGCCTCATTGATCTGCTCAATAGGCATTGTATAAGTTACCATATCATCAAGATTGATGTCTCCACTCATATATTTATCAACATATCCTGATAATTCTGAACGACCTTTTACTCCTCCAAAAGCGCTACCTTTCCAGACTCTTCCCGTTACCAATTGAAATGGGCGAGTAGATATTTTATCCGTTCCCGCAGCTACTCCAATAATAATAGACTGACCCCAACCCTTATGGCAGCATTCTAAAGAAGCATTCATAAGATTGACATTACCAATACATTCAAATGAGTAATCTACTCCACCATTCGTCATTTGAACTATGATTTCTTGAATAGGCTTGTCGGAAGATTTGGGATTTACGAAATCAGTAGCACCGAATTTTTTGGCTATTTCAAATTTATTTTCATTGATATCGATAGCGATAATTCTCTTAGCTTTGGCCATGACTGCTCCCTGTATTACCGAAAGACCAATCCCTCCTAAGCCAAAAACTGCAATCGTCGAGCCCTCTTCCACTTTTGCTGTATTGAGTACCGCTCCAATTCCCGTTGTTACTCCGCATCCGAGTAAACAGACCTTGTCTAATGGAGCATCTTGGTTGATTTTTACCAATGAAATTTCGGCAATTACTGAATATTCGGCAAAAGTAGAGGTTCCCATATAATGAAATATTGGCTTACCATCTTTAGAAAAGCGAGAAGTTCCGTCAGGCATAAGACCTTTCCCTTGAGTATCTCTTATTTTTTGGCATAAATTAGTTTTACCACTTTTGCAAAAACTACATTCCTTACATTCGGGGATATAAAGTGGAATCACATGATCGCCCTTTTTTAAAGTAGTAACTCCTTCTCCAACTTTTTCAACTATACCTCCTCCTTCATGACCTAAAATAGATGGAAAAATGCCTTCTGGATCATCGCCAGATAGAGTATATGCATCAGTATGACAAACTCCAGAGGCTAGAATTTTTACTAAGACCTCTCCTTTTTTTGGAGGATCAAGATCTACAATTTCAATTTTTAATGGTTGCTTTGGCTCCCAAGCTACTGCCGCTTTGACTTTCATATTTGATTGACTGGATTAAAAGAATTTATATGGATACAGATTATTGGAAAATTTTTAAAAACAAACAATCAAAATTAATGCTGAGTAAAAGATATGTTATGCCAATAATCAAACTTAACTACATATTTAACTTCTATTTTTTCTCTAAAAAACTCAAAATACCACCAATATTCTAAGAGTTTTTTAGAAAAATCTAAAAGAAAAATCTCTTTGCTAAATATATGGTTAAATTTGATAATTGATATAGTACCGATTATCAAATTTAACTCAACGAAAAGTCAATTAACATGCCTAAAATTAAAAAAACCCCTCATAAATTAGAGATTCATCAAGACGTTAGAATTGATAATTATTATTGGCTAAATAATAAAAAAAATCCGGATGTAATTAAATATTTAGAGGATGAAAATGAATATACTGCAAAAAAATTAGCTTCTACTGAAAAGTTGCAAGAGGATCTTTATCAAGAAATGAAATCCAGAATCAAGGAGGAGGATCAAAGCCTTCCAACTAAAAAGGATGATTATTACTATTACACTCGTTTTGAAAAAGGGAGTCAGTATCCAATTTATTGTCGAAAATACAAAAATTTAGAAGCTAAGGAGGAAATATTTTTAGATGTTAATGAGTTAGCAAAAAATCATGAATATTTTAATGTTGGTAATTACGCCTTAAATCGTGATCATAGCATATTGGCTTACAGTGTTGATATTACAGGCAGAAGGATATATGATATTTTTTTTAAGGATTTAAAAACTGGGAAATTGCTGGGTAACAAAATTTCAGAAGTAACCGGAAATGCAGTTTTTGCTGAAGATAGTTATTTATTTTACACTGATAAAAATAAAACTACCTTAAGATCTGATCGCGTTTATTTGCATAAAATTGGTGAAGAGCAAAAGCAAGATCAGGAGGTTTATTTTGAGAAAGATGCTACTTATCATGTTTCCGTTTCTAAATCAAAAACTAAGGATTTTATTTACATTCACTCTTCTCACAAAACTTCAAATGAGGTTAGAATTGTTCCTACAGACAAACCTTTAGCCAAGCCAAAGATTTTTTATAAAAGAGAGGCTGAATTAGAATATTCACCAATTCATGCTAAAGATAAATTCTACATCTTAACGAATTACAAGGCGAAAAACTTTCGTATTATGGAATCTGATTTAGAAGATACTAATAAAAAAAATTGGCGTGAAGTAATTGCGCATCGCCCTGATATTTTAATAGAAGATGTTGATATTTCTAAAGATTATTTAATTCTTTCTGAGGTAGAAAATGGACTTAATAAGATTAATATTTTTAAAAGAGACTCTTTAGAAAGTTTTTATTTACCATTTAAGGAAGAAGTTTATGCCTTATATATTGGAACTAACTATGATTATGAAAGTGGCATATTAAGATATGGTTATCAATCCATGACAACACCATCTTCGATTTATGATTATACTATCAAGCATCAAAGTGAGGAGTTAAAAAAACAGCAGGAAATTTTGAGTGACTTTAGAAAAGAAAATTATGTAACAAAAAGAATTTTTGCTAAATCTTACGATGGTAAAGATATTCCTGTTTCCTTGGTTTATCATAAGAATACCAAAATAAACTCCGAAACTCCTTTGTTGCTTTATGGTTATGGTTCGTATGGTCATAGCATTCCTCCTTCTTTTAGCTCTAGCCGTTTATCACTTTTAAATAGGGGATTTATCTTTGCTGTTGCACATATCAGGGGAGGATCTGAAATGGGAAGATCCTGGTATGAGAATGGCAAAATGCTGAATAAGAAAAATACCTTTAAAGATTTTATTAATGTTGGTAAATATTTAATTTCCAATAACTACACTTCCAAAAATCATCTTTATGCCTATGGTGGAAGCGCTGGGGGCTTATTGATTGGAGCGGTTATTAATATGGATCCATCTTTATTTAATGGCGTTATTTCTGCCGTTCCTTTTGTTGATGTATTAACTACTATGCT
>JBLHPX010000013.1:0-9645 GCA_047624545.1 Ulvibacter sp. | reverse complement strand
TGGGATCTCAAACCTTTCTAATGACGATGTTATTGGTGAGGATGAGATTTTTATTAATTTTGATTATGAAAAGATTAATCGTTTTAATCTTGATATTTTAGATATTTCTAACGCCGTCAGAACTGCGATTGCTGGACAAATTGTTTCTGACGTAACTCTAAACAATGAAGATGTTGATCTTTTTATTCGATTTAAAGATCAAAAGAGGAGTTCGTTAGAAGATCTAGAAAATATTATTATTTTTGATCAAAATCAAAACCTTATTTTGCTTAAAGATTTTGCTAGTTTTGAAAAAAAATTAGGTAGCGCTTTTGTTAAAAGATTTGATAATCAAAGATCAAAAACTTTAATTGGCAATATCGATGAAGATATTATTACTCCGACTGCAGCTAACCAATTAGCTAGAAACGCTTTTGAAAAATATCAAAATCAATTTCCTGGGATTTCAGTTAAATTTGCCGGAGTTGAAGAGAGTACCAACGAGTCTTTACAAAGCCTTCTTTCAGCTTTCCAATTGTCAGTTATTTTAATTTTTGCTATGCTAGTCTTGTTATTTAAAAGCTATCTTAAGCCATTAATTATTTTAACAACGGTTCCGCTTGGATTTTTTGGATTTTCTATAGCATTCTACCTACATGGAAAACCTCTTTCATTTATGGCGATGATTGGAATTATTGGCCTTGGAGGTATAATAGTTAATTCAGGAATTATTTTAATCAGCTATATTGATCAACTGAGAAGGGAGTTAGATAATCAAAAGAGTTTACAAGAAATTCTTTCCTACGCCTCTGCCATGAGACTTCGTTCTGTTACCATAACATCCTTTACAACAATTGCCGGTCTCTTCCCAACTGCCTATGGTCTTGGCGGTTATGACCCAATATTATCTCCAATGACGCTTGCAATGCTTTGGGGCTTAAGCGCTGGCACAATATTGACCATTATCTGGGTACCATGTGCTTATGCAATATTGGAAGATATAAAAAAATTGCTAAAAAAAATTACATTATGAAAAATCAAGATTATTTAGAAATAGCAGGTAGAAAATTTAACTCCAGATTGCTAGTTGGAACGGGCAAATATAAGGATTTACCAGAAACAAAATCAGCAATTGAAGCTAGTGGCGCAGAAATTGTAACTGTGGCAGTTAGAAGGGTGAATATTGAAAAAAAAGATGAACCAATGCTTCAGGATTTTATTAATCCAGAAAAATTTACTTACCTACCAAATACCGCCGGCTGCTTTACCGCTAAAGATGCTATTAGAACCTTAAAATTAGCTAAAGTAATTGGTAATTGGAATCTGGTAAAATTAGAAGTCTTATCTAATGACGAGATTCTATATCCAAAAATTACCGAAACTATTCAAGCTGCAGAATTACTGGTAAATGAAGGTTTTGAAGTTATGGTTTACACTAATGATGACCCAATTGTAGCTAAGGAATTAGAAGATATTGGGTGTGTGGCTGTGATGCCACTTGGTGCTCCAATCGGATCTGGACTTGGTATTCAAAATCGCCTAAATATTGAGATTATCCTTTCTAATGCTAAGGTGCCAATTTTAGTTGATGCTGGCGTTGGAACCGCATCAGATGCTAGCCTAGCTATGGAAATGGGATGTGACGGTGTATTAATGAATAGTGCCATTGCTCATGCAAAAAACCCAATCCTAATGGCTAAAGCTATGAAATTGGCAGTTGAATCTGGTCGTCACGCCTTTCTTGCCGGAAGAATGCCAAGAAAAAAATATGGCGAAAGATCTAGTCCAATAGAAAATAAAATTTCCACAATTTCTACGTAAATCTTAAAAATTATTGCAATAGAATTTACGATATTATTAAAAATATAATACAATATTTAACTTATGACGATAGATAAAAGCAAAATTAACAGATTTAAATATGATGCTAAAATTAGTCATTATTACAGAATTTTAATTACAAACATAATATTAAGTATTATAACTCTTGGGATATATAGCTTCTGGGGGAAAGTAAGATTTCGCAAATACTCAGCTTCAAGATTTATTTTGCTTGGTAAGCGTTTTGAGCATACCGGAACTGGTGGCGAATTACTTAAAGGCTTCTTAAAGGCTTTGTTAATATTGGTAATACTTTACTTATTTCTAGGAATACTTATTTCAACAATTTCTGTTGTTTTTAATGTAAATTTACAAAACATTGTATCAATCATTATAATACCTATATACATATTTTTAATTTTTATAGTAATCTATAGTGCTACCCGCTACAGATATTCTCGTACTAGCTGGCAAGGAATACGCGCTCGTTTAGACGGGTCTGCCAAGCAGTATGCCGTTCTTTCTATTAATAGAATGTTCTTAAATATCATAAGTTTAGGATATTTAATTCCCTATTCTGACTTCAAAATAACCGGCTATGTAATCAATAATTCCTACTTTGGTAATGCAAAAGCAAATCTTGTTAGCAAGCCAGATTCTTTGGTTAGGATTAATGTAATTACTTTATTGCTAGCAATTCCAACACTTGGATTTTCAAGGTTATGGTATATGGCAGCCTTTGCAAAATGCGCCTTCAGCAATATTCATATTGCATCAGTAAAGTTTGGCTGTAAATATAGCGGTCCAAAATTATTAAAATTAACTCTCGGCAACTTATTGATTTTAATATTCACTCTTGGCATAGGTTTTCCATTTATCATTTGGAGAAATCTAAACTTCTTTGCTCAAAATGTGGCCATAATGGGAGATATTGATATTTCTAAAATTACTCAATCCAAACAAAATGGAGAAGCTATCGGAGAAGGTGGCAATGATCTTGATACTATCTTAGGGGTAATTACTTAAAATAACCTTATCTATTAAGATAGTTTGTTTTGAAATTATTTTACTATACAATATATTATAAATGTGTAGCTACAATAATAAAAATTCTTATAAACTTTAGCAGTCCTGTAGTTGCAAAATAAAAAAAACCAATTATTATCAAACTCTCTGTAAAAAATGTTATGTCCAAGTTTATCTTTGCGACGATATGACGTTAAATAATACATATTACAAAGTTTAAGGTGTCATCAATATTAAATTGAAGGATGATTAAAAATGCTAAATATTAATTGGCGTTACTTTGTGATAGTGTAATAAACCTTAATTTATAAAATTATGACTGAAACTACAATAAAATTACCTAAAATAAAAATTAAACAATTATTAGAAGCAAAAGTTCATGTTGGTCATCAAAGTAGGAAGCTAAACACCAAAATGGCAAAATATGTTTTTTGCACTCACAACAAAACTAGTATTATTGATCTAAATCAAACATCTCAGTTATTATTTCAAGCTCTACAAGTTGTTAAAAATGTTGCCAAAAATAATGGCAGAATTCTATTCGTATCAACAAAGAAACAAGCGTCGGAATTAACCTCTGAATACGCAAAAAAATGCGGCCAATATTATGTTAATCAAAAATGGCTTGGTGGCATGATGACTAACTGGAAGACAATATCACACTCTATTAAAACCCTTGAAAAAATTGAAAAAGATTTAGCTAATGAAGAGTTAGATTTAAATAAAAAAGAAAGGCTGGTTCTAGAAAGAAATAGATTGAAGTTAGAATCTGCACTTGGAGGTATTAGAAATATGGGTGGTCATCCAGATTTAATCGTAATTATTGACATCAGAAGGGAATTTAACGCCCTTAATGAAGCAAAAAAACTAGGCATCCCAATTGTTGCCGTAGTCGATACTAATTGCAATCCAGATGCTGTTGATTTTATTATACCCGGCAATGATGATTCTCGTCAATCAATCGAACTACTATATCACTTAATTTCTTCTGCAATTTTATGTGGAATAGAAGAAAGCGCTTCTGAAAGTGGTGTAAAAGATTTTCTAAAAACAGAAAGTAAAGCTAAGGCTAATCTTAAGGCAAAAAACAAAGAAAACCCTGAAAAAAAACCTGAAAAAGAAGAGGGGAAAATTAAAGAAGTAAAAAAAGTAACCGAAGCTAAGGCTAAGGTCGCACCTAAAGCGACTGAAGAAGTAAAAACTACTGACAAAAAATCAGAAGAGAAGCTTGAAGAAGTTAAAAAAGTAACTAAAACCAAGGTTAAGGTTGAAGCAAAGACTAAAGCAAAAACAGAATAGTTTAATTTAAAATAACAAAAGATGGCAAACTTAAAATTAGTAAAAGAGTTAAGATCCCAAACTGGGTGTGGCATAGCAGACTGTAGCAAAGCTCTAGCTGAGTGTGGAGATAATCTGCAGGAAGCAATTGACCACCTCAGAAAGAAAGGATTGTCTTCTGCGGCGAAAAAAAGCGCCAGAACCACTTCTGAAGGTTTAATATCAACTATTGTCAATAATAACAAGGGATCAATAATTGAAATTAATGCCGAAACTGATTTTGTTTCTAAAAATGAAAAATTTCAAAATTTAGTAGAAAATATTACAAATATTGCTAATGATTGTTCCGATCTATCAGCATTGAAAGCTGCAAATTATCCAAACTCTTCAACTCCTATTGAGGATGAAATTAAAAATCAAATTGCTGTAATCGGTGAAAATATCAACCTCAGAAGAATTGATTCCCTCTCTATTACCCAAGGCGTAATTACTCAATATATCCATAATAAGGTTAAGGGAAATATGGGAAGATTAGGTGTTTTAATTGCTTTAGAATCTGCAAGTTCTAACAAGGAAAAATTAGAAGAATTAGGTAAGCAAATTGCCATGCATATTGCGGCAACTAAGCCAGAAGCATTAAACATTGAATCAATTAGCAAAGAAAAACTAACTAGAGAAACTGAGATCCTAAAAGAACAAGCTAGAGAATCTGGTAAACCAGAAAATATCATTGAAAAAATGATTCAAGGTAGAATTAGAAAATATTATGAAGAAATTGTCCTATTAGAACAAAACTTTGTTATGGATGATAAAATTAAAGTTAAAGATTTATTAAAAAATTATTCTAAAGAGTTAGGCTCTGAGATCAAAATCAAAGATTTTAAATTATTCATACTTGGTCACGGTATTGAAAAGAAAGAGGAGGATTTTGCTTCAGAGGTCAATAAAATGATCAATAATTAATGACAAAAGGACTTCAATATAAAAGAATCTTATTTAAAGTGTCTGGTGAGGCTATGATGGGGGATAAACCATTTGGTCATGACAAGGAGGCTATGAAAAGAATATGCAATCAAATTGTTGGCGCCTATGACTTAGGATATGAAATTTGTATTGTTGTTGGTGGTGGAAATATCTTTAGGGGCGTGTCTGCTGTAGCTGAAGGTATGGAAAGAGCTAGTGCCGATTATATGGGAATGTTAGCGACATCTATCAATGCCATGGCTTTACAAAATATTCTTGAGCAGAACGACATTCCAACCAGAATGCAGTCTGCTATACCAATGAATACGATATGCGAAACCTATGCCAAAAGAAAAGCAGTTAGACATTTAGAAAAAAAGAGAGTTGTTATATTTGCCTCTGGAACTGGTAATCCATTTTTTACAACTGACACTGCTGCAATCCTTAGGGCTGTCGAGACAAATTGTGACGTAGTATTAAAAGGTACTCAGGTTGATGGGGTATATTCAGATGATCCAAAAAAAGATAAAAATGCCACCAGATTTAACCAACTAACCTACCAAGAAGTTATCAGTAAGGATTTAAAGGTTATGGATCAGACAGCAATAACCTTGGCAAAAGATAATAATTTACCAATAATTGTCTTTTCAATTGACGAAGATGACGCTTTAACAAAAGTACTCAATGGAGATTTAAACTTTACCATAATCAAAAAATAAATTATGCAAGAATCACTAGATCAAGCAGAGATTAAAATGGAAGAGACTTTGGACTTTTTACGTAAAGAACTTTCTACCATTATAACAGGTAGGGCCAACCCCTCCCTATTGGATAATGTTAAAGTTGAGTCTTATGGTAGCTTTATGGTAATTAACCAATTATCAAACATCTCAGCACCAGACGCTTCAACTATCAATATTCAGGTTTGGGATAAGGAAATGACAAAACCTATCGAAAAAGCCATTATGAATTCCGGCTTAGGGCTAAACCCAATGTCAGATGGTCAATCAATTAGGATCTCTATACCAAAATTAAGCGAAGAAAGAAGGTTAGATTTAGTAAAATTAGCAAAAAAATATAGCGAATCTAAAAAGGTACAGATTAGAAATGTTAGGAGAGATGCTATAGATAAATTTAAAAAGGAAAACAAAGAGGCTGGATCAAAAGATGATGTTCACTCCTTTACAGATAGGTTGCAAAAAATTACCGATGATTTTGTTACAAAAATTGACAATACCATAGCAGAAAAAGAAAAAGATCTAACGACAATATAATCCCATGTCGCCTGACAAAATAATTCCCACGCACATTGCTATCATCATGGATGGTAATAACCGCTGGGCTAAACAAAAAATATTACCGGTAAAATTAGGTCACAAATCAGGCGCAAATAGCATTAAAGAATTAATCAAAGCAGCATTAGAACTTAAAATTAAGTATGTAACAATTTATGCATTTTCTACTGAAAACTGGTCGCGACCTAAAAAAGAAGTAGAGGATTTGATGCTATTATTACAAAATTACCTAAAAAACGACATAGAAGATCTTATTAAATATGGCGTAAAAATTCTCAGCTCAGGTGAATTATCGGAATTAGACCCAAAGATAGAAAATAAAATAAAAGCAATCAAAGAAAGAACCAAAGATAATAAAAATATCACCCTCAATGTAGCCTTTAATTATGGTTCGCGAGCAGAGATTGTAGATGCAGTAAAAAAAATTACTCAAAATATTATCGATCAAAAAATAAATATCTCTGATATTGACGAAGAATTAATCAGTAAAAACTTATATAACCCAGAGATACCTGATCCAGATTTAATTATTAGAACTGGGGGGTGTAGTAGATTAAGTAATTTTTTATTGTGGCAATCTTCATATTCTGAACTATATTTTACAAACACATTATGGCCAGACTTCAAAAAAAAGAATCTAGAAAAAGCGATAGATGAGTTTAACCAAAGAAAAAGAAATTATGGAGCAAGGTAAAAATATACTAAAAAAACTAAATTTTCTTAAAATAAAAAATTTTTTAAACAAATTTTCTAATATTAAATCTATTAAGAGTCTATCAAATTTTGAACAAAGAATAGCGAGTTCTCTAGTTTTAATTCCAGTAATTTTATATGCCGTCTTTCTATCGAAAACATTATTTTTATTATTAATTTTATCTATGGCAATTATAGCGGCATTTGAGTGGAATAATCTGACCAAAAGCGATGTAGAAAATAAAAATAAATGGCTTTTAGTTGGCTTTTTTTACTTATTATTACCATTTTACTCAATATTAGAATTAAGATCTATTGACAAGGATATAATTTTATGGTTATTTTTTGTAGTATGGTCAACAGATATTTTTGCTTACTTTATTGGTAAAAACATTGGAGGTCCTAAAATAATGCCGTCAATTAGCCCCAACAAAACTTGGTCAGGATTAATTGGAGGAATGTTATCTGCAGCAATTATTGGAGCTTTGTCAACCTTAATGTTCGAAGGTGGGGTTTTATTCTTTACTATTACAAGCGCCCTTCTAGCTATTATCGCACAGACCGGTGATTTTTTTGAATCAAAAATTAAAAGAATATTTGGCGCCAAAGATAGTGGAAATATTATTCCTGGACATGGAGGGATATTAGACAGAATTGACGGCCTGATGTTTGCCGCACCCGCTATTTTAATTATATATTATCTATTTAAAAATAATTTTTAAATTATATAATTTTATACTACTTATCATCAAAACTATGCCCCTATGGCGGAATTGGTAGACGCGACAGATTCAAAATCTGTTATTCTTATGGATGTGTCCGTTCAAGTCGGACTAGGGGTACCACACATAACAGCAACCACCCTTCAAAAATAATTTCAAATAATGGATGTCACAATAATTTTTAAAGCAATAATATTGGGAATTGTTGAAGGATTAACTGAGTTCTTACCAATATCATCGACAGCTCATCTAATAATTGTCTCAAAAATAATTAATTTTAATGAAATAGAAAATAATATATTTGAAATTGCAATTCAATTAGGAGCTATATTGGCAATAATATTTTTATATCGCAGTAAAATTATTAAGATTATTACAACTTTACCAAGCGATAAAAATTCTCAAAAATTTACCTTAAATATTATCTCCGCCTTTATACCAACTGCAATAATTGGATTTTTACTTTATCCAATTATTAAGGCTCACTTTTTTTCCCTAACAATAATTTCTATTTCATTAATTATTGGCGGAATTATTTTCCTAATAATTGAAAAATTAAATATCAAAAGCAGATTCAGTAAAATTGAAGAAATTAATATTAAGAATTCAATATTACTTGGATTGATACAATCCTTAGCTGTGATACCCGGAGTATCAAGGTCAGGAGCAACTATAATGGGAGGGTTAACACTTGGAATGAAAAGAGAATTGGCAACTGAAATATCTTTTTTTTTAGCTATTCCAACTATTTTTGCTGCTACGATCTATGATTTATATAAAAATTACAACATCTTAAACCTAGATCACCTATTCATCATCTCTATTGGCTTTATATCAGCTTTTTTTTCAAGCATTATAATTATTAAGTGGTTTATAAATTTTATCAGTAAAAATAATTTCACCATCTTTGCTTATTACAGAATAATAGCAGGATTAATTTTAGGAGCTTATATTATTTTTACTAATTATTAATATCCTGAAGTGCAGTTGTTAAAGACTGGTTTTTCGGCTGTTATCCATGATGCTGGTGTGAGCGTTTCGAACTCATAGCAGGCTGTAACGTTATCTACATTCCATGACGAGATATCTTGATCAAATGATTGTGCATCAGAGAAAGTTCTATACATATCGGTAACACTACTTACATCCCAACCCGAAATACTAGAATTAAAACTCTTGGCCAAGACAAACATATTTCTCATGTTTGTTACATTTGAGGTAACCCAATTATCTAAAGGGCTATTAAAATTATCTGTGGCGACAAACGCGTACTCAAAAGAGGTGACATTGCTAGTATCTATTGTTCCTGCCGTTGGAGAGATGTGGGTAAAATCAGAGCTATATGCGAATAACATTTCTGAATTATCATAAAGTCTTGCTATACCCCATTTTTCAATACTTGATAAAATTCGCATACCTGTTGCATAGGTAAATTTAAATCCATTTAAAACACCATTAATTTTAATAGTTTTCGCTCCAGATTGCGATGCATAAGTATGAGATATGGCTCCGCTACCATTAGAATGTGGTCCCGTTATAACTTCATCACCCCAATCAACTGTAAAATTATAATTACTTGGAGCTTGATTAAAGGTATACGATCCTGAGAAATCTAATTTAAGTAAGTCATACATATTGATGGTTGGACTGTTTAGATTATCTATTATAAATTCAAACGGTACTGTTGTCGCTACCATTTCATTACAAGTCACCCCACTTTCCAACTCTATATCCCCAGTACTACTATTAAATCTATACCTAATCATTTTATTTGGATCTCCATCTGAGGCTTCATAACTGGATATACAAGAGATGCCATCTGTAGCCCCCGCTCCTGAAGAATAGGTAGGAGAGGTAAATGATGCATT
>JBLHPX010000012.1:0-10279 GCA_047624545.1 Ulvibacter sp. | reverse complement strand
ATCAATATCAATATCAAAAATTTATATTAATATCTTACTTTTTAAAAATCAATAACGATAATGATTCTCATTATCATATTTTATTATTATTTTCTTTGGTTAAAAACACAATTATATCATATTTCTGAGATGATTACAACAGGAAAACGGAGCGGAGCGACTTATTTTATTAGTAATTTAAAAATATTTATTTTTTTAATTGCATTAAGTTACTAACAATTTAACAGGCTCAGCAATAGCTAGAGTTAAAATGATGTTAGAACAAAGCTTCTATTTTCATTTAGTATAAATTCCTGATATTTTAATTCCTATTTCTCTTATTTCTTTTAATTCTTCTTCTTTATTTGGCATTATATAATGTATAATAATTATCAATATCAAAAATTTATATTAATATCTATCTTAGAGGATTTGGAAATCTTGAAATATTATTTTTATCTAACATCTTTTGTTAAATTGAAGTTTTAGTTTTTTATTCTTACTTTTGTTAATGGTTATAGTAATGAATAAGTAAAGCCCAGTAATCCAAAGAATCAATAATATTACAGAGGCTGGAAAGAATAATCCAAAAGCAACATAGTCGTGAAAAAATCCTCCAGTATGTATAGACTCAATCAAATCCGATCTTCTATAGGCAGAATTTATGACATTTCCAGTTTGGCTATCAATTTGTATTTCCCACCTATTATTGGCTCTAATTTTTATTATACCTTTTGATGGCCTAACATCAAGACGATCGATATCTGACCAGTTATTTATGTCAGCCTTATCTATAGTTTTTGTAATATCTAATATCTTATCAAAAGAAATGATTGGTGATGAGGATTGACCTTTTATAGTTGGCGGCTGAATCCAGTCTGATTGCTTTTTAAAGGTAAGTAATAATCCACTAATAATAACTATTAGAATTGGTAAGGCACAAATTAATGAACCCCAATGATGCATCTTACGATTTAATGTATTCCATCTAATTTTCATGTTATCTCTATTCCTTCATTCCTTTTATTTTTGGAGATTGATTTCATCTGAAAGATATGCGCAATAAGTATAAATGGCAGCAAAAAACCAATGAACAAGTGGATATAGCCAACAATATTGCGAAAGCTGTCAGAGGAGATATAGTAAAGAGTGTAAGCTGTTATCATTGATAATATTGGCATTAATAACAAAACTATCCCCAGAAGTGGTTTTTTATTTTTTGAATGCCAATTCTTTTTTACATGCGCTGATAAAAAATAACCAAATATAACCATTATAAAGAATGAGGAAGCTCCATGTATTTTTAGAATAGGAAATTGCCAAGGGTGAGATTCTGCTCCAAACTCTCCATTAATAATAAAGAATTCGCTTAAGATAAAAAATGTTAATCCAGTTATCCAAGATGTGGATAATACTAAAAAGAAGCATTTCTTATAATCCCATTTTTTTCTTTTGATTTTTTTATTTATCATATAGTTAGCAAACATCTCCAAATTCGTTAACAAATATGACTTCTGCATCTAGAGATTTTATTAGGGACATATAATTCTTATCTAAGAAAGCTACTTTTGTCAAAGCGTCAGCTAACATACAATTTGGCGCAAAAACCGAAACACTTCTTTTGTCGTCTACCATCCTTTTTGTATTTGGCGAGACAATTGGATTTTTATTATTATCAAAATAATAAGAGGCGCTAGTTGCAACTGCCTTATTTTTCATTTTAATATTTACCATTTTATTGCTTGCTAATGAAGGAACTTTTATGTCTATTGATTTATGAATCCAGTCATTCATTATCAAGTCACCGCCAGCATTTATGACAACTTTTACATCTTTATTTTTTATAGTTAACAAGGCCTGATCTACTGCATACCCCTTAGCTATTCCCCCCAAATCAATCTGCAATCTTTTAGAGAATTTTACTTTATTATCACCCAATGATATATCTCTAAAATTAGCACTGTTATCTGACTTAATAGATCTATCTGGAAGAAATCCATTTTTTACTAACTCACTACCTATTGAAATATCATAAAGACCATTGGTTAACTCACTGATTACTAGGGCTTGCTTTAGAACATCATACATTTCATTTGAAATAGAACAGCTCTGGTGATAGGCGTTGGAATTTATATAAGAAAGCTCGCTATCATATTTATGAAAACTCATTAGATTTTCTATTTCTTCTATTCGTAAAAAAATACCTTGACTCATATTAAGTAAATCATCATCTAAAAAATCCCCAGAAATATTCATTTCTACATAAGTTCCCAGCAATGCCTTGCATCTGTTAATTGTATTCATACACATATCATAGATATCTTAAAACTTGATCCCAGGTGTGAGTTAATCTATTTATTCCATCCGTAATGTGACGACAAGAAAGAGTAGCTCCCGAAATATTTTTGATTTGCTCATCAAGCTTTAAATGCTCATCATTTCCTTTTCCAAAAAATTGAGCTAGCCACTTAGGATTCATAACTTCACCACCATAAGTTTCTCTGTAAGTTAAAACCTCAATTCCACCTACTTTTCCATCTTTTGTTAAGGTAACGGCAATATCAATATTCTCATGCTTTCCAACAACTTGATCTATAATAAACCAGCCGCCATTTTCTGTTTTCTGAGCATTCAATCTATTGTTGTTAACTCTAACTTTTGATGCTTTAGCAATAGATTTGATTTGATCTTTGGTTAGAATCACCTCTATTGTTTTTGTAGAAATATCTTTTAATAAAACTTTCTTTGCCTGATCTACAGTAAGATATGTTTTGGCATATAAAGCATTTGTGGAGCTAGAGGTGATTCCTAAAATTAATGCAGCTAATTTTATAAATTTTTTTGCTTCATAAGATGTTCCCATTAAAATTCATATCCATAGGATATTCCAGCATGAATTTTTTCATGTTCATCCCAATTCTTACCATCATCATTGAGGGCATTTTTTGATCCACTGCCGGCCACTTGCCATAGAATTCCAGTTGTAATCCACCAACTCTGCTCAGCATAATGATAGGTAGGACCCAAATATATACCATATTGATGATTAGATCCTAACCTCATATCACTTAAATCCCAATTTGAACTTTGGTGCTCTGTGTCTTTTACCCCAATTTCTGAAGGATTTAAATAGTCTGCCTGACGACGAAACTCGATACCAGCAAAATGTTTAGGCATAAAGCGATAAGATATTCCAGAGCTAATTTCTAGAGCTATTTCTTCCTCCAAAACTCCCCCCTCTCCTTTTCTTCTTTCTAGTTCTGTTTTTAGATTCAACGCAAAACTCAATCTGTTATCTATCCAATTCTTTTGCACAAATACCTTTCCAACATATGATTTTTGATTTATATCAGAACCATCCAGACGATATTTTTCACGATTTTCATATCCAAGACCAACGGACAATCCTATAGAATCTTTATATGGACTTAATATATTATATTTTGCAGCAAACTCAAATCCTGCTAAGCTAGTTTGATTAAATCTACCTCCACCCCCTCCTTGAGTATCGTGCATCGGTTGCAAGTCTGGATTATCTACCGAATAATTGTGGTTAAAAACTATTAATCCAGCCCCAACTGTTAGACTATTAGTAATTCCATATTCTACTTCTGGACGAATTTCGTGACGCACATAATCTCCTGAACTCTTGCCCTTCATCATTATATCGCTGATTTTAGATTCAAAACTTCCTTGTGGACGAGTATCTGTACCCTTTGTATATAACCAGAGACTCTCTTCTGCTTTTACAGCCTGAGAATTTAACATTACAGTTAAAATACTTATGGTAACTAGTGAATATTTTTTAAGATTCATTTTTTTATCGGTTATTAAATATAAGTGAGAACGATAATCATTATCATTAAAGAAAAATTAGATAGCAACACTTTTTTGATAATGATTATCAGTCACACTAAACTTTTCTTTAAATAGCTTGCTACAAAAGGTAATATCGACACTAAATATATTTTTAAACTATTAGTTATATCCTGAATTAAACTTCCCAGTTAATAACTACACCCCTTACACAATGCGTAATCGCAAACACTTGAACAGTTTTGACTATTCTCTGTCACTCTGGAAGTAGTTTTTAAAATTTTTGACAGATTACATGTTATTTGTTTTAAGGTTGGCGGCCTTCATTAACCTTAAATTTTAATAGTCATAAATATCATATCTATGAACAAAATTAGAGAGATTATTAGATTAAACGATCCTGGATTATCGCAAAGGCAAATTAGTGTGGCTGTCGGAGCGCCTCTTGGAACGGTTAATTGTTTCGTTTCACCATATCGCTACATTTTTCAACATAGTTTTGGTATAATTTTTCTGGAAATTTTCAGTACAAATTTTAAAATAAAATGGGCACTTCCTGCAATCAAGAACAAAAACATGACAATTATTCTTGATAATGCCTCTTTTCACAAAAGAAGTGATATAAAAAAATTAGTACAAGAATCAGGAAATAATCTTAAATATCTTCCACCACATTCTCCTGACTTTAATCCCGTCGAAAAGAAGTGGAGTCAGATAAAAAGGAATCTAGACTTTTAGATTATATATTTATAATAATAAAAGACTTCGAGGCTCAGAATCTACAAAAATACCCCGTAGGAATGTTCGGATATTGGCCAGAGAGTGGTGAATAAAACACAATGATTATGACGATCCCTTAATATCGTTAAGGAGGTGGTTCTTTAAGAAAAAAGCTAAATAAAAAATTCAATAAAAATATAGAAATAGAAATGCAAATATTCTCAGATGATATCTTTGTCAGTAGGAGAAAAATTGGTATTAAATATTACAAGGTTGATAAAAAATCACTAAACTCAATCTCTCCCTCCAACTCTACTTCTATATCCAAAAATCTAATCTTAGCTTGATACTTTTTGTCCATTCTTATCCAGTCCTTTTTTGTAGTTACCGCTTCCAAATTATGTTTTTCTGCTAATTTTATTAATCTTTGTAAATCATTTTGATTATATTGATAATGATCAGGAAATGAAATTTCTTTCTTAATATTAGCGCCAGAATTTTTTAAACTTTTAAAGAACTTATCAGGATGACCTATTCCAGCAAAAGCAAGAACATCCTTATCAACAAAATCTTTACCATTGATAATTTTTAATTTAGCATTGATAAGTTTCTTATCTTTACAAAATCTATTTTTAATATTTTTTCGATCCTCATTGATAATAATAATAATATCGGCCCTTTTAACGCCAATTGCGATAAACTCTCTTAGGGGACCGGCAGGAAAGGTTAGTTCATTACCAAAACCGTAATAACCATCCACTACTAAAATTGAAAGATCTTTTTTCCAAGAAAAATTTTGAAAACCATCATCGACAATTAAAAACTTATTTTTTGACAATTCTTCTTGTTCTAAAATTTTAGAAGTAATTTTGTGACAAACAAATGAATCAGAGCATTCCTTCAAGAGCAAGGCTTCGTCACCAACATCTGTAGCCTTATGTTTATTATTTAATTTGGTCAGATCTTTAATCTCCCCACCATAACCCTTGCTTAAATAAGAAAATTTTATTCTTTTTTTTTTAAGTAAATTGCCAACCTTAAGAGTCACAGGAGTTTTTCCTGCTCCACCTAAAGTTAAATTAGCAATACAAATAGTTTTAATTTTTTGTTTTTTATTTCGATGGAGAGTTATCTGAAGAATTATCTTAAAAAGATAACCAATTTGATAAAAGAGAGAGAGTGGAAGTAAAAAATGCGCTATTAAAGATTTTTCTTGCCAAAATTTTGGAGTTTTCATGAAGACGTATTATCTGCCAAAAAATGTAGAAATTTATTATTAATGTAGTGTCCAGGCTTTTTGACCTCAAAATGTCCGAGAATATATTGTCCAAACAAATGAATATCACCAATAAAATCAAGAGCCTTATGCCTAGCTAATTCATTCTCATAACGTAAACCACCTTCATTTAAAATACCGTTTTCACCAATAATTATTGCATTATCAAGAGATCCTCCCTTGCCAAGACCTAATTTTTTAATTTGCTCAACGTCTTTTTCAAAAGCAAAAGTTCTAGCACGACATAAATCACTCCTAAAAGAATGAAATTTTGGATCAAAGGAGATATACTCCTTACCGACCACCTTATGATCAAAATCAATCTCCAAATCAAAAGAAAATTTATCAGATGGAGATATTTTAATTTGCTTGTCACCCTCTTCAAATAGAATTTCTTTTTTAATTTTAAGAATTTTTGGTGGTAAATTTTGTTTTTTTACTCCTGCAGATTCTAATAAAAAAACGAATGGCTCAGAACTGCCATCGACAATTGGCATCTCCTCTCCGTCCATCTCAATGATGAGATTATCAATACGCGAACCCCAAATAGCAGCCATAAAATGCTCAATAGTTGAGACTGAAACTTGATCAGAATTAGAAAGTGTAGTTCCGAGTTGAGCCTTAGTTACATTTCTATAATCAGCAATAATAACGTTATTTTTATCTGTAATATCAGACCTTCTAAAAATAATACCATGATTATCAGGCGCTGGGTATAGATTTACATTAGTCTCTTTGCCACTGTGTAAGCCTATGCCAGAAAAACTAATTTCATTTGCAATTGTATTTTGTTTATCACCGAACATTATTTAAATTATCTATTTTTAGATTTTTCCATTTGTATCTCTAGTTGTAGCATTTTAACAAACATACTCAATTCCTTAATAACACCGAACTACATACCGCCCACAAATAAAAATAACATCGCTTTTTGGCAAATAAAATAATACCACCCCTCCTTTCTACACTATTTTCAGAAGAGGTGTCAAGGTAACAGCTGTAGATAGGACAACTCCTGTCATCGTCTACATTTATATCGTGTCATTTGGTGGTAAAATATTCTAAAGATGAGTATTATCCCGCCATTAATTTATTTAACCTAACTGTAAAAGCCTTAACATCAATAACATCTTCTCCAGCACTAATGCAAGCCTGATCAAAGAGAGTTTTAATATTATCCTTTACGTTCTCTATTTTATCAGAATCCGCAATATTATCCTGTAAGGATTTAATAATAGAATGATTAGGATTGATCTCTAAAATTTTAGCAGAGATTGAAGGAATTTGATTCTGCTCTTTCAAATATCTTTCCATCCTAATATCCATCGACCCACTATCAACAGCTAAACACACTGGACTAGAGGTTAATTTATTAGAAATTTTTACATCTTTAATTTTATCTCCTAAAATTTCTTTAGCCAATTTTACCAACCCAGCTAGATCGCTATTAGTGACGTCCTTAATATCTTCATTTTTTTTATCATCAGAAGATTCTTCTTTTTTACCATCCAAATTAATATCTGCCCTAGTTGCCGAAACAAATTCTTTTTCCTTATATACGTTAGAAACCGTAACCCAAAAATCATCAACCGCATCAGTTAGAAACAAAACGTCTGCGCCCTTATCAGAAAAACCTTCCAATTGCGGACTATCTTTAATTTTTTTAACTGATTCACCAGTTAAGAAATAAATTTTATCCTGACCCTCTTTGGCATTTTCAAAATATTCTTTTAAAGAAATTAATTTATCAGGAGAATTTAAGCTATAAAAACGCGATAAACTAAGAATCTTATCTTTAAATTCACTAGATTCACAAAGACCCTCTTTAAAAACGGCTCCAAAATTATTCCAAAATTTTAGATATCTCTCCTCATCTTTTGTAGATATTTTTTCTAGTTCAGATAGTACCTTCTTGATAAGAGATTTTTTAATCTTTTCTAAAATCAGATTGTGCTGCAAAGATTCGCGACTAACATTTAAAGGCAAATCCTCGGAATCAACCAAACCCCTCATAAATCTTAGCCACGCTGGCACAAGATTTAAATCTTCACTAATAAAAACCTTTTTAACATAAAGCTTCACACTGCCTTTTCTATCTGGATGAAAAAGATCGAAAGGCTTCATGCCAGGAATAAAGAGTAGGTTAGTATATTCAATAGCACCTTCGGCCTTAGTATGAATGGTCATATATGGCTCCCCAGGTAAATGAGAGATATTTTTGTAAAAATTTTCATATTCTTCCTTAGAAACCTCCGCTTTAGGTCTAGCCCAAAGTGCTCTGGTAGAATTTAAAATCTCCTTCTCACCCTTTTCATCGATATGCTCAATCTTAACATTAATATGATCAGAATAAGTCTTGATGACATGCTTAATATGAAAAATATCCAAAAAATCCTTTTCATCCTTTTTCAAGTGCAAAATGATTTTGGTTCCTATTTCAGTTTTATCAGATTTGTCAATTTCAAAATTACCAGCACCTGTTGAACTCCACTTAAAAGACTCATCACTATCATATTTTTTTGACTCGACAACTATTTTTTCAGAAATCATGAAGGCAGAATAAAAGCCAACACCAAATTGGCCAATCAATTCTACATCCTTTTTATTTTCTCCGGTTAAAGATTTTATAAAATTTTCAGTTCCAGATTTGGCAATTGTTCCAAGATTTTCTTTAAGATCCTCCTCATTCATCCCCACGCCATTATCTTCAATGGTAAAAGTTTTTGCCTCTTTATCAAATGAGATCTTAATTTTTAATTCCTCATCCTCTTTTAAAATACCAGATTCTTGAGAAGATAAATAACGAATTTTATCGCAAGCATCAGAAGCATTAGAGATAAGCTCTCTTAAAGCAACATCCTTATTGGTATATAGCGAGTTAATCATAAGGTTTAAAACCTTACTTATCTCAACATCAAATTCATATTTTTTTACAGTCATTATTTTAATAAGTAAATTATTTAAAGTAGTTTTTAATTAATTGAAGCTTCCTGAGTTGTCTCTAAAAAGACCTAGTAATGTAATTTAGAGATTTCTTGATTATCAATTATCTTAATATAAGAATTAATTAAAAATATTCAACAAGATATTTTTTGCAGCCTCCCCCTTTCATTTCTCATTTTCTCAAAATCATCTCCAGCGTGATAAGATGATCGAGTTAACGGACTAGCAGAAACCATCAAAAACCCCTTACTGTAAGCCATTTTTTCATAAAATTTAAATTCATCAGGATGAATATAACTTTTTACTGGTGCGTGACGCATTGTAGGTCGTAAATATTGCCCAATAGTAATAAAGTCAACATCAGCGGATCGTAAATCGTCCATTACTTGCAAAATTTCTTCTTTTTTTTCTCCGAGACCAAGCATTAATCCAGACTTAGTAAAAATCATAGGATCTATTTCTTTAACTTTTTTAAGAAGTGACAAGGAGTGAAAATATCTAGAACCTGGTCGAATTGTATGATAAAGTCCGGGAACCGTCTCAATATTATGATTAAACACATCAGGCTTTGCAGCTACCACTTTTTCAACTGCACCACCTTTACGAAGAAAATCGGGTGTTAAAATTTCAATAGTAACTTTCGGATTAGATTGACGTATTTTTTGAATTGACTCTACAAAATGATTGGCGCCACCATCCGGCAAATCATCGCGATCTACTGAAGTAATTACGATATGATTAAGATCTAACTTTCCAATTGCATTAGCAAGATTTTCAGGCTCTTTTGGATCTAATTTACTTGGTTTTCCGGTGTCAATGTTGCAAAAAGAGCAAGCTCTGGTGCAAATTGAACCCATAATCATCACGGTCACATGTTTTTTTGACCAACATTCGCCAATATTAGGGCATGCCGCCTCTTCACAAACAGTATTTAAATTTGAAGAACGCATTAAGTCACGCGTTTCTTTAAAACCAGTTGAAATTGGCGCCTTAACCCTAATCCAGTCCGGCTTTCTTAAGATAGTTTCTTTTGGGTGACTTTTAGCAAAGCCAAGCATATCCTTATTGTCGTTAATTTTTTCTACCATCTTTTTTTTGCATCTAAATAATTATTGAATTTTTAAAAAATATTAATGATACTACATTCTTTGTAAAGTATAAATTTAATTATTTAAGAAATGGCTGAAGGTAAAGTAAGTAAAAATAGTCGTAAAAACAAACAAATTGCTGTAAAAAAGAAATTTAACGATAAAGAAGTTGAGCCAATTCTATATTACGGCGTACACGCTGGTCATGGTAAATATATCTCAGCAAAATTCACAGGAACTAGTAACCTAGTCTGTGACGATGGTGGTAAGCCAATGATCTGGGATCAAATCCAATAATTTTTGAATGCCTGAAGTAATAATCACGGGTCCAGCTGGTAAAATTGAAGGAAGATATCATCAAAACAAAGATATTAAAGCCCCAGTTGCCCTAGTTTTACATCCCCATCCACTGCATGGTGGAACAATGAACAATAAGATTACCTACCACCTTTTTAAA
>JBLHPX010000011.1:0-10425 GCA_047624545.1 Ulvibacter sp. | reverse complement strand
TCTGATATTAGAATTTGTTAATGCATTATTATGATATATTTGACTCATATTTAAATATTAATTAAAAATTAAAATTATAAACATAACTCATGAAACAGAAAACCTCTCATTTCCCTAAAAATTTCCATCACAAATTCCAGAGAAACTACAGCGAGATTTTAGTAAAAAACGGAACAACGTGGTGAAACAAAACAAATAGGGTGGTGATTTGGGAATGAAAAGATGAAGAAAAAATCTGTTTTAACTTTTAGGATCCTTAGGAGTTGTGAAGAAATTTAATAATCTATTACGCTGACTATATAAACTCTATTAACATCTTCCACCATCTTTGCGTAAACTTTCTCTCCCCTAACTGTGCTAACCTTACCAACCAATATGCCGTACGGCAAGGAATCCCCGTCTCCAGAAGTAAAAATCATATCACCTTCTTTTAAGCCATGATCCTTATCTAAATATAAAATTTCCATAATCTCATCACCCCTTCCTTTTAAAATTCCTCTGTTTTTACTTCTGGAAGTGATTATTGGAAGGTGGGAGTTGATGTCGGTTGGCAATAATATCCGAGATTGATTTTCCCCAACCTGAGATATTCTGCCAATCATTGCGTATTTACCGACTACAGCGGAGTCTTGCTTGATACCATGATTAGACCCGACTTCTACAAATATTGAATCACTATATATTTTATTTGACCTACCTATGATTCTAGAAGATTTATTCTTTGAAGATCTCAAACTAACGTAATTTGCCAGATCTTTTAAATATTGATTTTCTTCTTTTATTTTTAAAGATTCTAAGAGTTGTTGTTTTAGATTTTCGTTGTCTTTTTTTAGTAAATTATTTATTTCCCGACTTTTAATTAAATCTTTAAAGTTAGAGGAGGCGCTAGATAGGTAGTTGAGTGGGTAGGACGCTACCTCCATAACGGGTAAGGTTATATTTACAAAAAACATCGAAACTTTATTTTCAAAATCTTTACTTGCAAACCCCAAGATTAGCAACAATATGGATAATGCAACAAATAACTTTATTTCTATCTTGTTGTAAATAGAGGAAATGATATAATATACGCTGAAATTATTACGATAAAATTTGTTGTTACTCATGTTCTCAAAATGTATTTTGTAGCCATGTCTGTAGGGCTATCTTTGAAATTGATACCCATGGCAATTAGGGAGTTTTTAGAATCCTTGATTTGCTGCAAACATAAGTTGTCATCTTCTAAAAACCTTATTGCTTCATTTGCCAAATCTTTTGCATTACATTTTTGCTGCAAAAACTCAGGTATTACTTCTTTTTTAGAGATAATATTAATTAAATTAGCAAATTTAATTTTAATCATCAATTTTATTAGATAATAGGTTAGATAATTTACTTTGTAAGTTATAATCATTGGCAATTGATATAGAGACATTTCAATATTATTTGTCCCAGATTTAGCTATAGCGAAGTTAGAATCCGTGAATAATTCATACTTATCTTTCTGCTTCACAACTAAAATACTCACTCCGCAATCTTTTAAATAATGTTGAATAAAACTTTCTACCTTATCTGTAACCAGGATAGCAAATGTGATTTGTTTTGAAAATTTTTCTTTTATGATTTTTGTTGCACCAACTAGGTGTGGTAAAATTTTTTTTACTTCAGATATTCTGCTTCCGGCTGTTAAGACTATTAATTTTTCTTTATTTTTTATATTAAATTTTTTTCTAAAATGTCCTTTTTTACATATCTGTTTATTTTGTAAAATTGGATGACCAATAAACTTACTATTTAGTCCATATTTTTCAAAAAATGGCGGCTCAAAAGGTAAAATTGTTAACAATAAATCATAAATTTTAGATATTTTTTGCGCCCTACCTTCTCGATAGGCCCAAACTGATGGCGCAATTAAGTGGAATTTTTTAACATGAGATAAGTCTTTATCAGTCGTTATTTTTTTTACCACTCGAAAAGAGAAATCTGGCGAATCAATTGAAATTACAATATCAGGATTAATTTCTTTAATCTTTTGAGCGGTAAAGTTAATTCTTTTAATTAATTTTGGTATATGGGGAATAATTTCTAAAAAACCCATTAAAGATAGTTCGGAAATTGAAAAAATAGACTTAATTCCCAATTTTTTCATTCTACTTCCACCTAGGCCAAAAAACTCTACATCACTTTTGCTTACTAAGCTACTTACCAAGATAGATTTCATTAATTTTTCACCTAAAATATCACCAGACTCCTCTCCCAAAACAAAAAATATCTTTAATTTGTTAGATTTATTCATGATAAATAAAATTTCTTAATAGTTTCATTCCAGATTCACCGCTTTTTTCTGGATGAAACTGAGTAGCTACGATATTGTCTTTTGCGATGATGGCCACTAGATCTTGGCCATAGGATACCCTAGCAATTACATCGCCATATTTTTTTGGCACAAAATGATAACTATGTACAAAATAAAAATGCTCATAATTGTTTATGCCGTCTAATATGTAATGGTCTTGGTCTATATTTATCTCATTCCAGCCGATATGAGGTATTTTTAATTCACCATTATGATTATCAATCTTAATGATCTTGCCAGGAACAAATCCTAAGCCCAAATTTTTACCATATTCATGACCAAAATCAGCTAATAGCTGCATCCCAACACAAATTCCAAGAAAGGGTTTTTTTTTAACCAAAACCTCTTCTTTTAAGGTATCTGTCATTTTCTCAATCTTAGACAATGAGCCTATGCAATCGGCAAAAGCCCCAACTCCAGGCAGGATAATTTTATTAGATTTTTTAAGATCTTCTGGATCGGAAGAGATCTGAAATTTATAATGCTCACTATCTATTAACGTTAAGGCGTTATAAACAGATCTAAGATTTCCAGATCCGTAATCAATGATTGTAACTATTTTTTTCATTATAGGTGGGAATTGATATTATTCATGCCAAAAAGAGCCAAAATATTTATAATTAGTACCGTAAAATATGTTACTTGACATGGCACCTTTTCCTTCACCACCATCAGCAGCGCTACTTCTGGTAAAATCGAAAACAGAGCTAAAAATATTATTATCAGCAACAGATTGGTTGAGTCCAAAACCCAAATTTTCATTTTTACCAACAATTGTATGATCAATACTGCCAAGACTCCAATCAAAGTTACTAGGGCTTACAATATATTCGTCAGATCCGGCATCATTAATAAATCTCAGAATATAGTTAAAGCAAACACCGTAACCCCTAGAAACTGCAAATTTATATTCAGAATCATCTATTAATCTTGGGTCGTATTTAAAGCCTTTATATCTTGTTCTGTAAAATGTGTTACCCCTGGAACTCAACACACTTTCGCAACCATCTCGAAAACCCTTTTTAAATGTTGGTGTTCCTTCGGGAATTTTAATATTAGTGCCCGACAAAAAGGTCGTGTCGGCACCTTTAAGCCATTGACAGCCAGATACGATAAGGGTTGTCACAAATATCAAGCAGGCACTTCTAAAAAATCGGAAACAACACCGCTTCCCATCTATAATATTGGGTAAGTAATGGCGTGATCTAGCTTCATCTTTTAAGGCTCTAATTGCTAAAAAGCCTTGCACCCTATTAATATAGGGGAATCGTTTTTTGACAATTTTAACCTTAAAATATTTTACTATATAATGCATTATAAATGGAAAATGGTATAATTTACCGCCTCCATATTCAGGGCAGATTTAATATTGATAAGGTGATAACTTTTTTCACTGGAATTGTTTTGTAATACCAATTCCCCTCTATAATAGGGCTGTACGGAATCTAAGATCTCCTTTGATATTGTTCTATTTTTTAACTTTGCGATACTCATTTGTCTTAAGTAAACTACACTTCTTAATTTAAAAGAATCTCTGTGGATATTTTGATCCCAGACGGTCTCTAATTAATCTAAAGTGGTAATATAATTTTTATACATAAACCGCCGTAAGAACTTCTGCCAGCTGAGATTTGCCCTCCGTGAGAAGTTATGATGTCCTTAGTGATAGATAGGCCAAGGCCGGTTCCTATTATATCAAGATTACGAGAATAGTCAAGCCTATAAAAAGGCCTGAATATTTTGTCTAAATCGTCATCCTCAACACCTAAGCCATTATCATCTATCGTAACAATTATATTGCTCTTGCTTCGTTTCGTAGAAATATATACACGTTCCTTGGTATATTTAACGGCATTGTCAATTACGTTTCTAAGTGCTCTTTTTAAATTATTCTCCTTGCAGGATATCTTGATTTTTTCGCCAATTCTACCGCTATAATCAATATTCTTGTGAAGAGATTGGTAAGAGTTTACTATTTCATAAAAATATAATTTAGCATTTATTTCGCTACTATTCTCTGATTGGTTTCCCTTGTTAAATTCTAGATATTCATTTATCATCATTTCCATATCTAATATATCCGACCCCAGATTAGAAAGTTGGTCATTTTTTTCCATTAAAGCTATTTGTAACTTCATTCTTGTAAGTAGGGTTCTAAGGTCGTGAGAAACTCCAGATAGCATTAAGGTTCTTTGGTTAATTTGGCGGCTTATTCTCCCCTTCATCTGAATTAAAGATATTCCAAGAGACCTGATTTCACTAGCACCTTTTATTTTAAAATTAACAACATCGACACCCATACCTAATTTTTGCGCGTTTCTTTTTAAAGATCTAATAGATTTTATTTGATTCTTTATAAATAATATTGAAATCAAAGAAGTTATGGTTGAGATTACTACGATCCAAGCGATGAACACCCCCCTTCTTGAGGTAATAATTTTTTTCTTAGGTAAGTTAAGCTTCAAAACATCATTTCCCATCTGCACTTCTATTATAACTCTGTTTTTATCTTTAGATGGATAAATTATGAATAACTTAATGTCACCACTTCTCAAGCTAGTTCTTAAATAAGTGAACGAATCTATGATTGGAGATACATTAATAAATCCTAAAAATTTTTTAGTTTTATAATTATAATATTTGGGGTGTATTTTTTTATGCCTAATGATTTCCGATGTAATTTCTGATTTTCTAGAAAAGCTAGGAATTAATTCGCCATCCATATCTTTTTGATATATTTGATATATTAAGTATACTTGGCTAGACATTGATTCAGCCATGTGTTTATTAATATTGTTTATGTAGTTATAATAAAAAATATAAATAATGGTTATTTGAACTATAACTGATGGTATGAGTATTATTAATAAAAAACGGTTTAATAATGATTTTGGTATAAATTTTTTGAGGAACATGTTTATCTCTAAGTTAATGCGGTGGTAAGGTTTTTTGATAATTTAAGGATAATAAGGATAAAGAAAAAATCTGTTTTAACCTGCATATTTTAAAGGTGGGAAATGGCGTTATACCTATCAATAATGCTAGTAATCTCATCTAAATTACTGTAAGAAATTGTAATTTTACCTTTATTTTTATTAGGATTAAACTGAGATTTAATTTTAACATTAGAGCCTAATATATTTTTTAATCTATCCGTTAAATATTGAGTCTTGCTGTTGCATGCATCAATAATTGCTTTTTTTGGTTCCTTTGCTTCTTTTATATCCTTATCTTTTTCAGGAGGAAGTAATCCCTCAGTCAAGTCGGAACACAAAACCTCAGTCTGCCTTACGGACAAAGACTCTGTAATAATTTTTTGGGCAATTTTAATTATATCGCTTCGATTCATGATCACTTTCACATGACCCATACTTAGCAACCGACCTTCGATCATCTCTTGAACCTCTAATGGCACAGTAAGTAACCTTAATAAATTTGCTACATGACTGCGACTTTTACCAATTTTTTGAGCTATATCTTTTTGAGAATATTGAAATTCTTCAATCAAACGCTTATAAGCCTTAGCTTCTTCTAAAATTAATAGATCTTCTCTTTGAATGTTTTCTAATATTCCAATGGCCAATGCTTGATCACCCTCAATGTCACGAATTATCGCCGGAACTTCTTTCAGTTCAGCCATTTTAGCCGCCCTAAAACGCCTTTCGCCAGATATAATTTCATAAATATCTTGGTCCTTACTGACCTTTCTAATTATGATTGGCTGAATAATGCCATATTCCTTGATAGATTCGCCTAACTCAGTGAGTGTGTCATCGTTAAACTTTGATCTTGGCTGATATGTACCGGCAATAATTTTGTTAACTGAGATTTGGTACACGGTAAACCCCCTACCAACATTTGTCATTTTAACCCTACCACTACTCATCCGCCTTTCTTCCCCAAGCAAAACTGAAAGACCTCGACCTAATTTTGGGTGATTGCTAGACATTGTTTGATGATTCTTGTATAATTATATCGCCCATATTAGGTAATTTTATTTAAATAACTAGTTAACTTAGTCGGTTGATTTATCAGTTTTGTCATTTAAATCTCTAAACTCATTTAAAAATATATCAATATCCTTGTTATCAACTCCAATTGAAAGGAAGGCGTTTTTTGCCAATTGTAGACTCGTTTCCATGTCGGGAGACACAACAGATCCCGCTCCAACCATCTTAAATCTATCGTCATTATTACTAGAATTGACCTTTGTCACAACACTAACATGAGGAAAGTTATCATGAATAAATCTAGTAGTTTTGAGGCAGTTGAGATCGTCCTCTGCGGCTATAATTACTGAATTTGCGGTATTTATGCCTGAACTAATTAAGATATCTTTATTTAAAGAGTCCCCATAATAAACGTTGTGATTATTTGCCCTTCCAGCCTGAACGGATCTGTAATTATTTCCAAGAGTGATGTATGTGATGTCTTTTTGCTTTAAAAGATTGGTTACAATTCGACCGATTTTACCATATCCTATGACAATTACGTGACCTGATAAATCGCCAATATCTCTTTTTAATTTATTGTCTTTTAGTGCCTCACGAACATAAATAGACCTTTTAATTTGACTACCAATCATTGCTAATATCGGTGTAAATGCCATGGTAACCGTAACTACGGTGAGTAATAGTTGCGTTGTGCCGGCAGACATAATGCTCATATTTTGAGCCTCTAAAAACACTACAAAAGCAAATTCTCCCCCTTGGGACAATAGTAGTCCGGTGTGAATTGATGGGGCAATTGGAAATCTAAAAATGCGACATAACAATATGATGACAAAAGCCTTTAAAAATATTAAAGAGGCAGATAAAAATATGATTAAGCCAAACTTTTGTAATAAAAATTGTAAATCGAAATCCATCCCAACGGTTAAGAAGAAAAGTCCCATTAATAAGGATTTAAAAGAAGAGGTTTCTCTTTCAACTCGATGTTTATATTCAGTTTCTGCAACCATTAATCCAGCAACAAAGGCGCCCAAAGTAAATGACATCCCCATATAATTAGTAATAGCTGCAGAACCTAGGATGATTAACAATGTCGTGCTTAAAAATAAGGCGTCATTTCTGGTCGCAACTATAATTCTATAAATTGGCCTTAAAAACAACCTTCCTACAACGAATATAATAACAAATGCTAATATCGCCCTAAAAAAAGCATCGGCAATAGCGCTATGGAGTTGAGCCTCCTGCATGGAGATTAAGGGTAGCAATACTAGAATTGGTATCACAGCTAAATCCTGCATTATTAAAGCTGATATTGACAATCTACCAACTCGAGTTGATTTTTCAGAACTGTCTGCGATAACTTGCATTACTATGGCCGTAGAAGAGAGAGCTAAGGATGATGATATAATTAAAGCTACACCGCTATCAAAACTAAAGACGCCTGTTGCTATGATGTAGAAAAGAATAGTTGTAAGTAAAAATTGCGAACCTCCAAAGCCAATAACATATTTTCTCATGGCCTTTAACTTATCAAAAGTCAGTTCTAGGCCTATACTAAATAACAAGAATACTACTCCAAATTCTGCGATAGAGGTGGTGATTTCACTAGATTGAATATAGGCAAGGCCAGAAGGTCCAATTGCAACGCCTGCAAATAAATACCCAAGTACCGGACTCAATTTTAATTGCTTAAAAAAGACAATCATAAATATCGATGTCGATAATAGAATTATTAGATCTTTTAAGTAAGAGACTTCGTGCATAATTACTGGTCAGTATTGTAAAGTGAATATAGTTTGTTTAAACTGACAATTGGTGTGGTCGATATTGACCTCGCATTAATCAATTAGAATTATCTTACTGATTCATAAATAAATCAAGAATAAATGTTGGAAATTGAGGGGCTAAAGATAGCGACAATAAATAGCGGTATTAAATATAAGGATCGCCACGATCTATTGTTAATCGAAATGCCAAAAGGTTCGATTGCTAGTGGTGTGTTTACTAAATCTGACATTGTTGGAGACTGCATTACCGAGGCTCGTAAAAATATTAAAAATGGAGGGGTGAGGTCTTTGATCGTTAACTCTGGAAATGCCAATGTTTTTAACGGTAAGTTTGGTCAGGAAGCTGTTAACAATATTAACAAAACTGCAGCTAATTTGTTTAATTGTAAGCAAGAAGAAGTTTATAGCTTTTCAACCGGCGTAATTGGTGAAATTTTAAATGACAAATTAATTACCGAAAAACTACCAAAGATGTTTCAAAAATTGGATCAAAACGAAGATTCTTGGAAAAAAGCCGCCTCAGCAATCTTGACAACCGACCTGAAAACAAAAAAAATTAGCAAAAAATTTGAAATTAATGGTCAAGAAGTTCGGATTAACGCCATAGCCAAAGGTTCTGGCATGATAGCGCCAAATATGGCAACAATGCTTTCCTTTATTTTTACTGACATCGATATTGATCAAAAGATTTTACAAAAAATATTTAGCGAAATTAACGAAATTAGCTTTAATTCAATTACAGTTGATTCTGACACCTCAACTAGTGATGCGGCAATGATTTTTTCAACTAAAAAGGCGGAAAATTATGAAATTACCGACATCAATGATCCAAGTTTAGTTATTTTTAAAGAGAATCTATCTGAGATTATGATTTATTTGGCGAAAGAGATAGTGGCCGATGGCGAAGGTGCAAAAAAATTAATAGAAATTAATGTTAGAAATGCCAAATCTCAGATTTCTGCCAAAAATATTGCTTTTTCTGTAGCGAATTCACCATTAGTTAAGACTGCAATTGCCGGATCTGATCCTAATTGGGGTCGTATCCTAATGGCAGTCGGTAAAGTAGGGGAGAAAATTGACCCAACAAAAATTAATATCAAAATTGGTGATAATAATATCGTAACAAATGGCGCGAAAGATCCTTTATATAGCGAAGAAAAAACTCACAATTACTTAAAGAGTGATAAAATTTATATCGAAATTGACCTAAATATTGGCAGTTTTTCTAGAATAGTTTGGAGTTGCGACTTCAATGAGGGTTATATTAAGATTAACAAGGATTACAGAAGCTAATCTAGCTTTTTAATGCCTATTATCAATTTTATTAACTATTTTTTAATTATTTATGAAAATATTAGCATTCGCTGCAAGTAGCAGTAAAAAGTCAATCAACAAACAGCTTGTAACATACTCAGTTGGGTTACTAAAAAATACTCAAACTAAGATTTTAGATTTAAATGATTACGAACTTCCATTATTTAGCGAAGATAAGGAGATTGAACTTGGTAAGCCACAATTGGCACAGGATTTTTTATCAGCAATTGGAGATAGTGATGCTGTTATTATATCATTTGCAGAGCATAATGGTTCATACAGCGTTGCTTATAAAAATCTTTTTGATTGGTGTTCTCGCATTAATCCTAAACCATTCCAAAACAAGCCAATGATCCTGCTCGCGACCTCTCCAGGAAGTGGTGGAGCATCTTCTATTTTGAAGTTTGTCATTCAGTCTATGCCATATTTTGGTGGTAATGTAAAGGGTAGTCTATCGGTACCAAATTTTTATGATAATTTTGATGTGAAAGCTAATAGCATGAAGAAAGGCGATTTTGAGTCTAAGCTTGTTAAGGTAATGCAGAGTTTATAGCATTTCACTGAATAGTTGATAATTATTGGTACAATACCATCTTTAAAGCAGTTTTTTTGAAATATTTTTATTCATAAATTATTAAAAAATACCCTCCCTATGTTAATAGGTTGATGATTTGGGGATAAAAAGATAAAGAAAAAATCTGTTTCTACCCGTATATTTTAAAGGTGGGAGTTGGTACTATGCCCAGATCCATCTTAAAAACTATGTTAAAAAACTAAACAATCTATTTTTATCTTTTTACCCCGTCAAAATTTCATAGAAATTTTGACTACCCCATATTACAAGGGGAGTTGGGAATTAAGTTCGGCCCAAAACTCTTTAACAAAGTCTCCTATTTTTCTACAAAGATAATTGGTATAAATGGTCAATCAGGAAGTGAAGGTGGGATTAGGAACTGTTCAAGTTATTTTTTCACATTTCCTTAGTATGTGGTGCGCACCCCGTCAAAGTAGCGAAGCTACTTTGACAAAAAGCGGCATG